>NZ_JBFTND010000076.1:0-55623 GCF_056397305.1 Cupriavidus sp. 05N40 | reverse complement strand
CACCGCCCCCGTCGAATCCGCCGCCGCCACCGCCGCCGAAGCCACCACCACCTCCGCCACCCCCGCCGAAGCCGCCACCGCCACCACCACGTCCCCAGCCACCGCCGAGCCCGCCGAGGGTGCCGCCGAGGCCGCCGGCGGCGGCATCCCAGCCGCGCCGTCCGGTCACGATCTGCGGGCCGCGCGGGCGCCGTGCCGCGGAGGTGAAGAAGAACAGGATGATGGCGAGCGGGAACAGCACCGGCAGCCAGTCGGTCCACGAGCCGCGCTGGGCCGGCTTGCCGCCGGCCTGCGGCCCGGCCAGGCCTTCCTTGTCGATGGTGGCCTGGATGGCCGAGACGCCGGCCGCGAGGCCGCCGTAGAAGTCGTTCTGGCGGAAATGCGGCGCCATCACGTCCTGCAGGATGCGCTTGGACATCGCATCGGTGAGCGAGCCTTGCACGCCGCGGCCTACCTCCAGCCGCATCTTGCGCAGCCCGGGCGGGTTGTCCTTGGCGATCAGCAGGATCACGCCGTCGTCGATGCCCTTGCGTCCGGCGCGCCAGGCGTCGGCCACGCGGATGCTGTAGGCGTCGATCGGCTCGGGCTCGGTGGTCGGCACCATCAGCACGAAGATCTGGCTGCCGCGCTGCTGCTCGTACTCGGCCAGCACGTTTTCCAGCGCGCTGCGCTGGCCGGCGCTGAGCGTGCCGGTGAGATCGGTCACGCGCTGGGTCAGCGCCGGCACCGGCACGAAGCCATCGGCGCCGGCCGCCGCGGCGGCCAGCGCTGGCCATGCCAGCAGCGCGCCGAGCATCGCCGCCAGCATCAGCAGCGGCGCCAGCACGGTGGCGCGCCCGCCGCGCAGGATGCGCTCAGCGTGCGTCGGGGAGAGTCGGGCCAGGTCTTGCCGCATGCGCTTTGCCTTTTGCCGCCGGGCTCAGAACTTCACTGTCGGGGGCGCCGAGATCGCCTTCTCGTTCTCCACCGTGAACGACGGCTTGACCGGGTACTTGAACACCATTGCGGTCAGGTTGGTGGGGAAGCTGCGTGCCAGGACGTTGTAGTCGCGCACCGCGACGATATAGCGCTGGCGCGCCACGGTGATGCGGTTCTCGGTGCCTTCGAGCTGCGACTGCAGGTCGCGGAAGGACGCGTCCGCCTTGAGCTGGGGATAGTTTTCCGACACCGCCAGCAGGCGCGACAGCGCGCCGCTCAGCTCGCCCTGGGCTTGCTGGAAGCGCTTGAATGCTTCCGGGTCGTTGAGTGTCTCGGGTGAGACCTGGATGCTGGTGGCCGCCGCGCGGGCCTTGGTGACCGCCTCGAGCGTCTCGCGCTCGTGCGTCGCATAGCCCTTGACGGTATTGACCAGGTTGGGGATCAGGTCGGCGCGGCGCTGGTACTGGTTGATCACCTCGCCCCAGGCCGCCTTGACGGCCTCGTCCTTGGTCTGGAAGTCGTTGTACCCGCAGGCGGACAGCAAGCTGGCGCACAGGGCCAGCAAGAGCCAGCGCAAGACAGACCGCGGCGAAGACAGGGAAAGGGCTGCGCGCATCGGAGACTCCGGAATTCGTGGAAACACCAGTGTAGCGCAGGGGCCGGCGCGGGCAAGCGATTCGTCCCGGCGCAGTTGACGGGGGGATGCCGGCACCGGTAGATTGTCGGTTTTGGCGCGGTCGGCTCTCCAGACTTGCACCACGCCTGCACCACCCTGCATCACCGCACAGCCATCGATCACCAGCCTGCCATGCGCGCCTTTTCGCCGGTTTCCGCTCCTGCTTCCGCTGCCTCGCAGCGGCAGGTGCTCGCGCGCGCCAAAGCCAAAAAACAGCCGCTCGTCTGACCGGGGCGTGCTGTTCCGTCAGATGAGCGACGGAACGGCACCTGCGATCAGGGGCGAGGCCAGGTTCATGCCCCTTCACTGCCCCTAGCGGGCCCAGCTGCCACCCGGCGCACTTCTGCACGGTTTCTTCCTGACCGGTCGCACAGGAGTGTTTCATGCAGCAGACAGAACAAGCAGTTCAGGCAGTTCAAGCAGATCAAGCACGGCAAGCAGGACAGGTCTTCTCGGGAATCTGGCTGCCGCTGGTGACGCCGTTCGCCGGGAGCGACGTCGATCATGCAGCGCTGGCGCGGCTGGTGCGTCGCTATGCGGACAGCGGTATCGCGGGCCTCGTGGTGTGCGGCAGCACGGGCGAGGCGGCAGCGCTCGACGAAGACGAGCAACTGGCCGTGCTGGACACCGTGCTGGATGCCGCCGGCGGCCTGCCGGTGACGATTGGGGGTGTCCGGCAGCAATGCGCGGCAGGCTCAGGCGCGCGTGCGGCGCCTGGCCGGGCGTCCGCTGGCGGGCTTGCTGACGCCTGCGCCCGCCTATGTGCGGCCGTCGCAAGCCGGGTTGCGCGATTACTTCGGCATGCTGGCCGACAGCGCCGCCGCCCCGCTGGTGTTGTACGACATTCCTTACCGCACCGGCGTGAAGCTGGACACCGACACCATCCTGGCGCTGGCCGCGCATCCGAATATCCTCGCCATCAAGGATTGCGGCGGGGACTACCACGGCACCCAGGCCGTGATCGCCGACGGACGCCTGGCGGTGCTGGCCGGCGAGGACCACCAGCTGCTGGGCACGCTGTGCCTGGGTGGCCGGGGCGCGATCATCGCCTCGGCGCATCTCTATCCGGAGCTGTTCGTGGCGCTCGCGCGCGCGGTGGCGGAGCAGCGCCTGGAACAGGCAAGGCGCCTGTTCCATGCCCTGATGCCGATGATCCGGCTGCTGTTCGCGCAGCCCAATCCCGGTCCCGTCAAGGCCATGCTGGCGCGCGAGGGCTGGCTGCGCAATGCGCTGCGCGCGCCGATGACGCCGGCCAGCGAGGCACTCGAGACGGCGCTGGCGCGCGCCTGCGCGGACCTCGGCGAGGCCGCCGCCGCCCTGCGCGGCTAGCGCCGGCAGGGGCGCAGCGCTCAGCCGGCGGCGAACGCCTTGCGCGCCGCTTCGATGGTGGTGGCGAGGATGGCGTCGTCGTGCTGCGCCGAGACGAAGCCGGCCTCGAAGGCGGACGGCGCCAGGTACACGCCGGCATCCAGCATGGCGTGGAAGAAGCGGTTGAAGCGCGCGGTGTCGCATTGCGTGACTTCGGCGAAGCTGCCCGGCACGCCGTCGCGGAAGTACATGCCGAACATGCCGCCGATGGCGTCGGCCGCGAACGGCACCCCGGCTTCGCGCGCCGCCGCGGCGAGGCCGTCGGCCAGCTTGCGGGTCTGCACGGCGAGGCGCTCATGGAAGCCGGGCGCCTGGCCTGCGCGCCGCCCAGCGCCACGCGGAAGCCCGTCATGACCTCGTCGAAGATCAGCACGGCGCCATGCCTGGTGCACAGCGCGCGCATGGCCTGCAGGAAGGCATCGCTGGCGCGCACCAGGTTCATGTTGCCGGCCACCGGCTCGACGATCACCGCGGCGATCTCGCCCTGGTGCTTGACGAAGGCCTGCTCGAGCTGCTCGACGTTGTTGTACTCCAGCACCATGGTGTGCTTGGTCACGTCGGCTGGCACGCCGGCCGAGGAAGGCGCATTCTTCGTGGTGTCGGCGAAGGTCAGCAGGCCGGAGCCGGCCTTGACCAGCAGGCTGTCGGCATGGCCGTGGTAGCAACCCTCGAACTTCACGATCAGGTCGCGCTTGGTGAAGCCGCGCGCCAGGCGCAGCGCGCTCATGGTGGCCTCGGTGCCGGACGATACCAGCCGGACCTGCTCGATCGACGGCACCAGCTTGCAGATTTCCTCGGCCATCTCGATCTCGGCCTCGGTCGGTGCGCCGAACGAAAAGCTCAGGCCGGCGGTTTCCTGCACCGCGCGCACCACCTCCGGGTGGGCGTGGCYGACGATCATCGGGCCCCACGAGCCGATGTAGTCGATRTAGCGCTGGCCGTCGGCRTCCCACATRTASGCGCCYTCGGCGCGSGTGATGAAGCGSGGCGTGCCRCCCACSGARCGGAAGGCGCGCACGGGCGAATTGACGCCGCCGGGGATGGTYTGCTGGGCGCGGTCGAAGAGCTGCTGGTTACGRGACATGGCTTTGCGTGAGGTCAAAAGCGGGAGAAAACGAAGAAACGCGTTCCATCAGGCGCCAAGTCACGCGGAAATGCCTGCAAAAAGGCTGCAATGCGTGGCATTTACGCGGTAACGTGCGCGAACACGGCGTATTTGGCCCGAATCCTGCTTGCCTGGCTGGCGCCGGCGGCGCCGATTCGGTACCATCTGGCCCTGAATTTTAATGGAGAGTGACTGAACCGTTATGGAATACAAGACCTGGATGTGCCTGATCTGCGGGTGGATTTACGACGAAGCCGCCGGCGCGCCCGAAGACGGCATTGCGCCCGGCACCAAGTGGGAAGACGTACCCATCAACTGGACTTGCCCGGAATGCGGCGCGCGCAAGGAAGATTTCGAGATGGTGGCCCTGTAAGAGGCACGATCGAAAAGAGCCTGGCGTCGTTGCGCGGCACGGCAAGTGCCACTTGTACTGCCTGCGGCCGCGCCCTTGCAGGGCGCATGCGCGCTGGCTGGCGCGCACCGCCAAGCAGGCGGATCGCCATGCGATCCGAATTCCCCGCTCCGCCCTGGCCAGGACGGCCTCGCTTTATGTCGATAGCGTGATAGCGCTTCTTGGGCCACGTCTTCGGCCACGTGAAGTTGCCATGGACCGTGGGGCGGCAGACGGCCGCCGCCGTGCCGGGCAGATCGGCGTGACGCGCCCATGACGGATCCGCCCCCGGCAGGCCAGTCCGCGTTGCCGCGTCGCGTCGATGCGACAGATCGCCAGGGGCTGGCCGGGATTCCGGATTGACGGCCCCACGGCGACTTGTCACACTCTGTTTCAAATTTGAAAATCCGCCCTTTGGGGGGTGGACCAGGCAGGCGCGGGTACCACGCGCCGCCATTTGCCAGCCGCGGGCCACCGCGGCGGCGTGTTTTTCGGGAATCAGGACGTATTGTTTCGGGGGCCGCCGGAGCAGCCAGGCTGCGCCGCGCGGAAGTTCTCAAGTCAATGCCGGCGTGTCCCGCAGGGGGCGCGCTGGTTGCGGGAACGGTATGCGGGTCGATCAACTACAAGAAAGTATTCGGGTCAGCCTGGGGGTCAACCCCGGAGTCAGCGGCGTGGTCGAAGCCGGTAAAGCCGGCGGCGGTGCTGCGCCCGCGCGGCGCAAGGTGCTCGTCATCGACGACTCCAGCACCATCCGCCGCACCGCCGAGATCTTCCTGTCGCAGGCGGGCTGCCAGGTGCTGCTGGCCGAAGACGGCTTCGAAGCCCTCGCCAAGGTGGGCGACATGCATCCGGACCTGATCTTCTGCGACATCCTGATGCCGCGGCTGGACGGYTACCAGACCTGCGCCCTGATCAAGAAAAGCCCGMGCTTCCATGCCATTCCGGTGATCATGCTGTCGTCCCGCGACGGCGTGTTCGACCGCTCGCGCGGCCGCCTCGTCGGCGCGCGCGACCATCTCGCCAAGCCGTTCACCCGCGAATCGCTGCTGCAGGCGGTAGACGCCTGCCTGCCATGTGCCGCCGCCGTGGCCAGCGCCGAGCCGGCCTGAGCGCATACCCAGGAATACTCATGACTACCAGCAAGACCATCAGCAAGATCCTCATCGTCGACGACTCCCCGACCGAAGCCCTGTTCATGTCCGACCTGCTCGGCAAGAAGGGTTTCAAGGTCTCGGTGGCCGGCAACAGCGACCAGGCCTTCGCCAGGCTCGAGAACGAACGCTTCGACCTGATCCTGATGGACGTGGTGATGCCAGGCCAGAACGGCTACCAGGCCACCCGCGCCATCAAGCGCGACGACCGCTTCAAGGATATCCCGGTCATCATGTGCACCAGCAAGGGCCTGGATACCGACCGCATCTGGGGCATGCGCCAGGGCGCGTCCGACTACATCGTCAAGCCGGTCGACGGCGAAGAGCTGCTCGGCAAGATTGCGGCGCTGGCCCACTGAGGCGAGCCCGCGCGGCCACCCGTTACCCCTCCTTCCTCTCACCGGAAATCCGCTCATGAACGCGCCGCGCCAGGACCTCCGTGCCCGCCAGACCCGGCTGCAGGACTACCAAGCCATGCTGGCCCGCCGCTTGCGCGAGGCGCGCAGCCTGCCCGCGGTGGAGAGCTACCTCGGCCTGCAGGTGGGCCAGCGCCACTGGCTGCTGCCGCTGCTGGAGACCGGCGAGGTGATGGAGATGCGCCAGCCCAGCCGCGTGCCGCTGACGCAGGGCTGGTACACGGGGCTGGTCAATGCGCGCGGCAGCCTCCTGGGCGTGATCGATTTCAGCCTGTTCTGCGGCGAGGGAGCCACCCCGCTGCAGCCGGGCAGCAAGATCGTGGTGTTGTCGCGCCAGGTCGAGCGCGCGTGCGGCATCCTGGCCACGCGCGTGATCGGCCTGCGCCATGCGGGCGAGCTGAGCCTGCCGGCCGGGACGCAAGGCAGCCGGCCGGAGAGCCCGTCCGAGGGCGCGCCCGAATGGGAGGGCGCGCGCTTCGCCGACCGCGACGGGCGGGACTGGCAGGTGCTGGACGTGCGCCGCCTGCTGGCGTCGCCCGCCTTCCTCCAGGTGGGCCGGCAGGCCGCCTGAGCGCGCAGCGGGCAGGGCAGCGGTACGGATGGGGAGGGGGCGGGTCCGCGCATGGTCGCGGGCGCGCCGCAGAGAAACCAAGAATCGAAAAATAACGAACAGAGGGTGGGTGCTATGGGTTTCAAGAACTTCAGCCTGGGTCGCCGCGGGCCGGTGGCCGCCGCCGCCGAGATGGCGGTGAATGCCGGCGCGCCGGCGGCAAGGAGCACCCCGGCCGAGCGTATCGCGGACAGGCTTGGCCGCATCCCGTTCGCCAGCCAGCAGCGCGCGCTCACCGGCGGCGTGATGCTGTCCCTGGTGGCGCTGCTGGTCTCGGTCTATGCCGATAATCGCGAAGCCAACAACGGCGCGGCACAGATCGAGATCGCCGGCGACATGCTGATGCACTCGCAGCGCCTGGCCAAGGCGGTGCCGGTGGCGCTGCTGGGCAATGCGCAGGCCTTTACCCAGCTGCGCCAGTCCAGGGAGGAACTGGCGGGCGACTTGCAGGCCCTGCAGAACGGCAGCGACACCAAGCACGTGCGCGCCAGCAGCGGCGCCGCCGTGCCGCTGCTGGAAAAGGCCACGGAATCCTGGCGCCGCACCGAGAAGAGCGCGGGCGACGTGCTGGCGCAGTTGCCCACCCTGATCACCATCGGCCAGACGCTGCAGATCTTCAACGCCTCCAACCCCGAACTGCTGGAAAGCGCGGAGCAGGTGGCGGCAATCAAGCTGCAGAGCGGCGCCAACGCACGCGAGGTGGCCGCCTCCGCGCAGCTGGTGATGCTGACGCAGCGCCTGGGCAAGAACCTCAACGAATTCCTGGCAGGCGAAGGCGTCAACCCGGAAACCGCGTTCCTGCTGGGCAAGGACACCAATACCTTCCGCGAAACCCTGGACGGGCTGCTCAACGGCAGCGAGGCGCTGCGCCTGTCGGCCGCCGGCGATGCCGAGACCCGCACCTACCTGCAGCAACTCTCGCAGCGTTTCGACGCCGTGCAGAAGACCACGCAGACCATCCTGCAGAACCTGCCCGGCCTGATCGCCGCCAAGCGTGCCCAGCAGCAGATCTTCAACGACAACGAAGCCCTGCGCGGCGAGCTGTCGCAGTTGCAGGCCGCCTACGCGGAAGGCGCGCGCGTGCGTCCGCTGACGCTTGGCGCCACCATCGTCTCGGCCGCGCTGACGCTGCTGTTCCTGGCCGGCCTGGCCGCGCTCTACCTGCGCGACTCGCGCGCCAAGGCGCTGGAAGCCGAAGCCCGCGAGCACGAAGCCGACGCGCGCCGCCTGGATGAAAAGCGCAACAACGACGCGACCCAGAAGGCGATTCTGCAGCTGATGAACGAACTGCAGGACATCGCCGACGGCGACCTGACCAAGCAGGCCACCGTGACCGAGGACATCACCGGCGCCATTGCCGACTCGGTGAACTACACGGTGGAAGAATTGCGCGAGCTGGTGGGCCGTGTGCAGCAGACCGCCGGCGAGGTCACGCAGGCTTCCGGCCAGGTGCAGGACACGTCGATCGAACTGGTGGCCGCATCCGAGGAACAGTCGCGCCAGATCCGCCAGACCGGCGAGTCGGTGGTGGAAATGGCGGACCGCATCACGCAGGTGTCGCGCGGCGCCGCCGAGTCGGCCAACGTGGCGCGCGCCTCGCTGGCCGCCGCCGAGCAAGGCCAGCACGCGGTGCAGAACGCCATCCTCGGCATGAACGACATCCGCGAGCAGATCCAGGACACCTCCAAGCGGATCAAGCGCCTGGGCGAATCGTCGCAGGAGATCGGTGAAATCGTCGAACTGATTTCCGACATTACCGAGCAGACCAACGTGCTGGCACTCAACGCCGCCATCCAGGCCGCATCGGCCGGCGAAGCCGGGCGTGGCTTCTCGGTGGTGGCCGAGGAAGTGCAGCGCCTGGCGGAACGCTCCGGCGAGGCAACCAAGCAGATCGGCGCGCTGATCCGCACCATCCAGACCGACACGCAGGACGCGGTGCACGCCATGGAGCGCAGCACGCAGGGCGTGGTCGAAGGGGCCAAGCTGTCCGACAATGCCGGCGCCGCGCTGGTGGAGATCGGCCGCGTGTCGCGCCAGCTTGCCGAGCTGATCGAGCAGATTTCCCAGACCACTTCGCACGAGGCGGGCCTCGCCACCGCGGTGGCACGCAATATCGAAGGGATCCTGCAGGTGACCGAGCAAACGTCGTCCGGCACGCGCCAGACTGCGTTGTCGGTGCGCCAGCTGACCCTGCTGACCGAGGAACTGCGCAATTCCGTGCTGCGATTCAAGATCGCCTGACGAGTTACGCGAGCCCGCGCCATCGCGGGCCACGGACCGGCGCCACCGCATTGGACGCATTGGATGCAGTCATGTCATTGAATTTCCCTGTCTCGCGCGACGCCGCCGGCGCTGACCCGGCCCGGCAGGAAGCACCGGTTCCGGCAGCCCCGGGCGCCGACGCCGGTGCCGAACCCGCCGCCAGCCCCGTGGCGCGCGACCTTTCCGTGCTGGGTTGGCTGGCGCCGAGCCTGCGCGCCGCGCTGGACGATGCCGCGGCCGAACTGGGCCACTATGTCGACGAAGTGCAGCAGGCGCCCGAGGCGCTGGGCGCGCGCGACACCACTTCGCTGCGGCTGGCCGGCCAGCACCTGCACCAGGCCGCGGGCGCCGTGCATATCGTCGGCCTGCGTGGTGTGGACCCTTACTGCCAGGCGTTGCGCCGCCTGCTCGACGGCATCGACGCCGGCGCCGTGCCGGCCGATGCAAGGACCCTGGACGTGTTCCGCCTCGGCGTGCAGGCGCTGGCCGAGTACGTCGACGATCTGATGGCCGGCGACGACGAAGACCCGGTGCGCCTGTTCCGTTCCTACGCCGACGTGCTGGACCGGATCGGCGAAGACCGCGTGCATCCGGCCGACCTGTGGGTGGACGAGCTGCAGATGCTGCCGGGCATCGTGCTGCCGATGCGCATGGCTGCCACCGTCACGCGCGCGCGCCAGCGTTTCGAAGCGGCACTGCTCAAGGCGCTGCGCCTGCCGGTGCCTTGCCATGACGCGAGCCTGCTGCTCGAAGCCTACCTGCCGCTGGAGTCCGCGCTCGAAGACGTACGCGCCAGCGAGCAGGAATTGCGCCGCGCCACCGACCATCCGGATCGCGGCGTATGGCACGTGCTGGCACTGGTGTTCGGGGCGCTGGCCCACGGCCTGCTTGCCTCCGACCTGCTCGCCAAGCGCCTGGCGGGGCGTTCCCACCTGCTGCTGCGGCAGTACCTGCAAGGCCAGGTGCGCGTGCCGCAGGCGCTGCTCAACGACGCGGTCTACCTGCTTGTCACCACCACCGGCGCCGGCGCGGCAGTGCCAGCCGGCGAGACGGAAGCTCCAGCCGTGCTGGTGCTGCGCTCGGCCATCCGCGCGTGCCTGCAAGCGTTCCGCATCGACGCGGCGCACGCGGCGGTACACGCCGACTTCCGCGTGCGCTACTACGGCTGGCTCGATCCCATCGACACGCGCAACCTGCAGCAGGCCGCCGCCGCGATGGAGCGCGCAGCCGCCGATCCGCAGCACGGGGGCTGGCACGACGCCCTCGCCGCGCTGGCCGAGGCGGCGCAACCGCTGGCCCAGCCGGCACTGCTGCGCTGCCTGGACGCCGCCGCGCATCCCGCCCTGCTGGCCGATGGCACCGATACCACCGATGGTGCCGGCGGCGGCGACGACGCCATCGGCATCGGCGCCATCGCCCTGTTCCTTGGCCGCGCCCTGGCCTTGCCGTGGCGCGTGCATGGCAGCACCGGCCATGCGTGCGCTGCCGAGTTCGCGCATCGCTGCGACGAGCTGGCCGCCTATCTTGGCGCGCGCCGGCGCGGCGAGGCCGCCGTGCAAGCCCCGCGCTGGCTCATGCAGATGGTCGAGCAGGCCCGCGCGCAGCGGCTGCGCGAGGCCGCCGTGGCGCAGTTGCGCGGTCATCTCGACAGCGCCGAATCCTGGCTCGATGCATACGACCGCGACGCCACCCGTGGCGAGGCCGGCGCGCACCTGCGCGATGCCGATCGCGCGTTCGCCGCGCTCGGCGCCACGCTCGAACAGTTGCAGCAGGCCAACGCCCTGCCGCAGACGCTGCGTGACGAGGCGCTCGCCGTTGGCGTGGCGCTGYAGCGCGTGACGCTGTCGCTCGGCCTGCTGGCCGGCGCGCGCGCCGTGCAGGTAACGGACGCCGCCGAAGCCGACGCCGCCGGCGAGCGCGCCGGCTGGCTGGCCGCGATTGCCGGCGAGCTCGGTGCGGTGCATGCCTTTATCGACGCACTCGCATTCGGCCGCAGCAGCGCCGCCGCCAGCGCGCCGGATGCCAGCGCCGCCGGCGCCGCCAGCCTGGCCGGGGAGGGCGGCGCGTTGTCCCACGCGGCGCTGCTGGCCAATGCGCGCGCTGCCGCCAGCGAGGTGGTGCGCCACGCGCCCGCCGCCGACGCGCCTGAGGTCAAGGCGCTGCGCACGGCGCTGCAGGCGCTCGGCGAACAAGCCGCCATTGACGACGCGGCCAGCCTGCGCCGCCATGCCAACGAGGCCACTACCCAGCTCAATGCCTGGCTGGCCGGCTCCCAC
Source organism: Cupriavidus sp. 05N40 (assembly GCF_056397305.1). Taxonomy (NCBI): domain Bacteria; kingdom Pseudomonadati; phylum Pseudomonadota; class Betaproteobacteria; order Burkholderiales; family Burkholderiaceae; genus Cupriavidus; species Cupriavidus sp. 05N40. Next base: position 44,447 of record NZ_JBFTND010000076.1, on the reverse strand, counting down.
GGCGCGGGAGAGCGCCTGGTGGTGGCCCTGGCCGATACGCTGCCGTCCGCCGAGGCGAGCCAGCCCGCCACGCCGGCGCCGCCGGCGGCGACGGACAGTGCCGCCATCGACGCCGAGCTGCTGGACATCTTCCTTACCGAAGCCGACGAAGTGCTGGGCGAGGTTGCCAGCGACCTGCGCGGCGGCTCGGCGGCGCTGGCCGATACCGATACCGTCAGCCGCCTGCGGCGCGCTTTCCATACGCTCAAGGGATCGAGCCGCATGGTGGGCCTGCACCGCTAMGGCGAAGCGGCCTGGGCCATCGAGCAGGTGATGAACCTGTGGATCGCCGAGGCGCGCGGGCCGTCGAAGGCAGTGGTCGACCTGCTGCTGCGCGCGCACGACGAGCTGGCGGCATGGGTGACGGCGCTGCACGACAACCCGCTGGCCGCGCACGCGACCGCAGGCCTGCTGGCCGCGGCGCAAGCGGTGCGTGCCGGTGCGGACGCGGACGACGGACAGCAGGGACAGGATGGACAGGCGGGACAGGCACAGTCCGCGGCGCGCGAACCGGTGCGCGAGGCCGTGCAAGGCACCGCAGGCGAGGTGGCGAGCGAGATTGCGAACGAAGCAGAGAACCAGGCACCGGTCGATGCGTCGCTTAATGCGTCGGTCGCTGCGTCGGACGGCCTGCCCGCCGAGGCCACCGTCGCGGATGCCAAGGTCATTCCGTTCCGCTTCGCCAGCACGCCGGCCGAGCAGAGCGATCATTTCAAGCTGATCGGCCCGGTCCGCATCAGCTTGCCGCTCTACAACGTCTACCTGCAGGAAGCCGACGACCTGGTCCGCCAGTTCGCCACCGATGTCTCGGAATGGCACCACGAGGGCCGCCCGTGCCCGAGCGAACTGGCGCTGCGTGTTGCGCACACCCTGCAAGGCAGCGCCTCCACGGTAGGGCTCGAGCCGGTGCGTGCCATTGCCGAAGCGCTCGAACGCCTGATGCTGCAGCTTGGCGCGCATCCGGTGGCCATGCATCCCGGGGACTTCCGCTTGCTGGAGCAGGCGGTCGAGCGTGTACGCGGCATGCTGCACCAGTTCGCCGCGGGGATCTGGCCTGATGCCGACGAGGCGCTTTGCCGCAGCCTGGCCGAGCTCGGCGAGCGCGCCATGGTGCGCCCGCGCCTGGCGATGCCCGAGCCCGTCGGCCTGGCGCCGGAGGCGGAAGACGCGCCGGTCGCGCTGCTGTTCGGCAAGCTGCCGTCGGCGGCCGCTGCCGAGCCCGAGCAAGCTGGCGGGACGTCGCAGGCGCTTGCGAGCATTCCCTTTTCAGCTCCGGTGCTGGCTCCCCCCCTGGCGGCGCCGGAACCTGCGCCCGCCCCGGTGGCCGAACGCGCCGAGCAACCGCTCGATGCCGCGCTCGTCGAGATCTTCCTCGAAGAGGCGCATGGCAGCCTGCCCGAACTCGGCAAGCTGGTGCGCGGATGGGAAGCCGCCTCCGGTGATGGGCAGCACGCCAGCCACGCCGGCCTGATCCTGCGTGCACTTCATACGCTCAAGGGCAGTGCGCGCATGGCCGGTGCGATGGCGCTGGGCCAGGCCGCGCACGAGATGGAGACGCTGCTCGACGCCGCCGTGCGCGGTGACCGCGTCGGGCCGACGCTGTTCGTGCGCCTGTATGCCTGGTACGACCGCATCCTCGCGCATGGCGAGGCGCTGCAGGCCGGCCGTCTGCTGCCCGTGGACGATCCGGAGCTGGTCAATGCGACGGATGCCGGTAGCGACACCGTGGCGTCCGCGCCCGCCGACGCGCAGGCCGCGGACGCCGCGYCGCGCGCCCAGGCGCTGCCGCTGCCATTGAGCGTGGTGGGCGTGGGCACGCTGCCGCCCCAGCCTGCCGGTGGCGTGCCGGCCGTGGCCGACGCCGTCGAACGCCAGCRCGCGCTGGTGCGCGTGCAGGCGCGCACGCTCGACACGCTGATCACCGATGCCGGCGAAGTCGGCGCCACGCGCGCGCGGCTGGAGAGCGAGCTCGAAGCGCTGCGCAGCTATCTCGGTGAACTCAACGACAACGTGGGGCGCTTGCGTGGCCAGTTGCGCGAGATTGAAATCCAGGCAGAGTCTCAGATGGCTTCGCGCATCGCCGACGCCCAGCACRAGCAGGATTTCGACCCGCTCGAGTTCGACCGCTTCACACGCTTCCAGGAACTGACCCGGATGATGGCCGAGTCGGTCAACGACGTGGCCACGGTCGAGCAGAACCTGCAACGGGGTTTCGACCGTGCCGCGGGCGACCTCGATGCGCAGGCGCGTCTCACGCGCGGCCTGCAGCGCAGCCTGATGCAGGCGCGCATGGTGCAGTTCGACGCGCTGGCCGAGCGGCTATACCGCGTGGCGCGCCAGGCCGCCAGCGAGACCGGCAAGGAAGTGCGGCTGCTGATCAAGGGTGGCACCGTGGAGGTCGACCGCTCGGTGCTGGACCGCATGGCCGGCCCGATCGAACACCTGATCCGCAACGCGGTGGTGCACGGCATCGAATCCGCGCAGGCCCGCCGTGCGGCGGGCAAGCCGGCCACCGGGGCGCTTACCCTCGAAGTGCAGCAAGAAGGCAACGAGGTCGTGCTGCATTTCGTCGACGACGGTGGCGGCCTGGACCTGGCACGCATCCGTGCGCGCGCCATCGAGCGCGAGCTGCTGGCGCCGGACGACGACGCTGGCGAGGCTCGCCTGACCGAGCTGATCTTCTCGCCCGGCTTCAGCACCGCCGAGTCGGTCTCCGAACTCGCCGGCCGCGGCGTCGGCATGGACGTGGTGCGGGCCGAGACCGTGGCGCTGGGCGGGCGCATCGCGCTGTCCACGCAAGCCGGGCAGGGCACCCGCTTTACCGTGCACCTGCCCCTGACCACGGCGATCACGCAGGTGCTGCTGGTCACGCTGGGCGGGCGCCCGTTCGCTATCCCCAGCGGCATGATCGACCAGGTGCAGCAACTGCGCTCGCAGGGCCTGCTGGATGCCTATAACCGGGGCCGCCTCGACGCGCCCGGCGGCGAGGTACCGTTCCACTATTTCGGCACGCTCCTGGAAGAAGCCCCGGCGATCGCCGCGGGGCGCAAATACTCGCCCGTCGTGGTGGTGCGCAGCGGTGCCGAACGCATCGCCGTGCATATCGACGAAGTGATCGGCAACCGCGAAGTGGTGGTCAAGCACATCGGTCCGCACCTGGCACGCCTCGAAGGCATCGCCGGCGCCACCACGCTGGGCGACGGCGAGATCGTGCTGATCTACAACCCGGTCGTGCTGGCGCAGCGCTTCGTGCGCGAGCGCGGCGAACAGCCGCGCCTGACGGCGCCCGCGCTGGAGACGCAGGCGCGGCAGCCCGCGCTCGGCGCCGTGGCCGAGTTCGGCCAGGACGGCAGCGCGCCGGTGGCTGGCCTGGGCTCGCAGCCCACCATCATGGTGGTGGACGATTCGCTCACGGTGCGCAAGGTCTCGCATCGCCTGCTCACCCGCGCCGGCTACCAGGTCGTGCTGGCGCGCGACGGCGTGGACGCGCTGCGGCAGTTGCAGGAAGTGATGCCGGACGCCATGCTGGTGGATATCGAGATGCCGCATATGGATGGCTTCGACCTGACCCGCAATGTGCGCGCGGACGGCCGGACCGCGCATATGCCGCTGGTGATGATCACCTCGCGCACGGCGGAGAAGCACCGCCGCTATGCCGCCGAGATCGGCGTGAACGTCTACCTGGGCAAGCCGTACAACGAGGATGAACTGCTGACCACCTTGCACCACCTGCTGGGCGAGAGGGCGGCCGGGACGGCGGGTTCGGTGGCGGCAATGCTGGGGGAAAACACGGGGAGCTGACGGGGCGGCGCAGAGGCGCCTGCCCGACCCGGCAGCTTGCGCCCGGGCCGCTCGCAGTGCCCGACGATGGTCACGCCCTCTCCGCGCATGGGGAGAGGGGCGCAGGCCGCGGACATTGCATCCGCCGCCAGGCGCGTCGTCCTACTTGTTCACCATCTTCGCCGGCACCGACAAAGTCAGCGCGGCGCCAGCCACCAGGCAGGCGGCCAGCAGGTACATGCCCGAATCCGTGCTCYGCGTCAGATCCTTGAGCCAGCCMACCGCATACGGGCTGATGAAGCCAGCCAGGTTGCCCAGCGAATTGATCAGCGCGATTCCCGCAGCCGCTCCGGTACCTGCCAGGAAGGCTGTCGGCAGGCTCCAGAACAGCGGCAGCGTGGTCAGGATGCCGATGGTGGCCAGCGTGAGCCCGAGCAGGGCCAGCGTGGTATTGGCGTGCCAGTACACCGACAACAGCAAGCCGAGCGCGCCCAGCAGGGCGGGGATGGCGATATGCCAGCGGCGCTCGCGGCTGCGGTCGGCGCTGTAGGCCACCAGCACCATGCCGATCACCGCGCAGCCGTAGGGAATGGCGGTGAGCAGGCCGATGTCGAACGGGTTTTTCACGCCGGTCTGCTTGATGATGGTGGGCAGCCAGAAGCTGACGCCGTACAGCCCCATCACGAAGCAGAAATAGATCGCGCTCATCAGCCACACGCGCGGGCTGGTCAGCACCTGGCCGACCGGCGCGTCTTCCTTGTGCATGTCCTCGTTGGCGATATTGCGCTGGAGCAGCGCTTTCTCGTCGTCGCTGAGCCACTTGGCGTGGGCGATGCGGTCATCCAGGTAGGCCAGCACCAGCAGCCCCACCAGCACCGAGGGCACGCCTTCGATCAGGAACATCCACTGCCAGCCGGACCAGCCGTTGTGGYCGTCGAAGGCCTGCATCACCCAGCCCGACAGCGGGCCGCCGATCACGCCGGACAGGGCGATGGCGGTCATGAAGAAGGTGGTGGTGCGCCCGCGCCGGTGGGCCGGGTACCAGTAGGTCAGGTAGAGGATGATGCCGGGAAAGAAGCCCGCTTCCGCGATGCCCAGCAGGAAGCGCAGCACGTAGAACATGGTCGGGGTGGTGACAAACATCATCGCCCCCGAGATCAGTCCCCAGGTGATCATGATGCGTGCGATCCAGATGCGCGCGCCCACCTTGTGCAGGATGACGTTGCTCGGCACCTCGAACAGGAAGTAGCCGATGAAGAAGATGCCGGCGCCCAGCCCGTAGATGGTCTCGCTGAACTTGAGGTCGTTGAGCATCTGCAGCTTGGCGAAGCCCACGTTGACGCGGTCCAGGTAGGCCACGACGTAGCAAAGCAGCAGGAAGGGCACCAGGCGCCAGCTGACCTTGCGGTAGGTGGCGTCCTCGAAGGCGGTGCCTGCGGCACCGGGATGTACTGCGGTCGTTGTCATGCTGTCTCCTCTTGGATTTACTCTCTGTGATTGCACGAATACCGCGGGATGGGGCGCCGCCTGATGCGCGCGGCGCCGGGAAACTGGCCTGAAGGCTTGCCTTGCAGGCTGGTCGGGAAGGGACGCGACGCTGCTCTGGCCAGGCGTGCGGCCAGCGGGCCGTGCACCGTCACAAGGCGGCGCAACGACGCGAGAATCCCTTCCGGACGCGCTGCTAGTGGGCGAAGGGGCCGCGGCCGCGCAGGGCGTTGGCCGTCATCATCAATGCCAGCAGGAAAGGCAGCGCCACGTAGAGGCACCAGTGCACGCGGTCGCCCAKGGTGTCGCCCCACTTGCGCTTGAAGACCTGCAGGCGCGGCATGGCCGACGGGTTGGTGGCGCGCTTGTTTCTGACGTGCCACGCCATCCAGAAGAAGAAAATGGCGAAGGCGACCGACAGGAAGTTGATATTACCCATGTTGAATTGCGATGGTTTTCAGTGTGGTGAATCCGTACAGGGCCTCGAAGCCCTTTTCACGGCCGTAGCCTGACTGCCCGCTGCCGCCGAAGGGCAGTTCCACCCCGCCGCCGGCACCGTAGTTGTTGATAAAGACCTGGCCCGCGCGCAGCTTGTGCGCCAGCCTCAGCTGGCGCGCGCCGTCGCGCGTCCAGACGCCGGCGACCAGGCCGTAGGGCGTGCCGTTGGCCAGGGCAATGGCTTCGGCCTCGGTGTCGAAGGGCGTCGCCGCCAGCAGCGGGCCGAAGACTTCTTCCTGCGCCAGCCGGTGCGAGGGGGGCACGTCGCGGAACAACATCGGCACCTGGTAGTAGCCGGATTCCGGCGCTTCGGCCACGATCTGGCCCTGCGCCATGGCGGCGATGCCGGCATGCTGCGCGTCGGAGACGAAATCCCATACGCGTTGCTGCTGCTTGCGGCTGATCAGCGGGCCGCATTCCAGGTCCAGCGCCGACGGCCCCACGCGCAAGGACTCGAACACCGTGGCAAGGCGGTCGAGCACGGCGTTGTAGAGCGGGCGCTCCACCAGCACGCGGCTGCCCGCCGAGCAGGTCTGGCCGGCGTTCTGCACGATGCCGTTGACGATGACCGGCACCAGTGCGTCGAGGTCGGCATCGGCGAATACGATCTGGGGCGACTTGCCGCCGAGTTCCAGCGTCACCGGGACGTGGTTCTCGGCTGCCATCTGCGCGATCAGCTTGCCGGTCTGCGGCGAACCGGTGAAGGAGATGTGGTTGATGCCGGGATGGCGCGCCAGCGCGGCGCCGGCTTCATGGCCGTAGCCGGTGACGATGTTCAGTGCGCCCTCGGGCAGGCCGGCCTCGGCGGCCAGTTCCGCCACGCGCAGCAGCGACAGGCAGGCATCCTCGGCGGGCTTTACCACGCAGGCATTGCCGGTGGCGAGCGCCGCGCCGACACTGCGCCCGAAGATCTGCAGCGGGTAGTTCCACGGGATGATGTGGCCGGTCACGCCATGCGGCTCGCGCACCGTCAGCACGGTGTAGCCGGGCTGGTAGGGAATGGTCTGGCCGTGCAGCTTGTCGACCGCGCCGGCATAGAACTCGAAGTAGCGCGCCACGGCGCGCGCATCGGCGGCGGCCTGGCGCAGGGGCTTGCCGGTGTCGCGCGCTTCCAGCGCTGCCAGTTCGGCCTCGTGCTCGATCAGGATCAGCGCCACGCGGTTGAGCAGGCGCACGCGCTCGGCCGGCGCCATGGCGCCCCAGGTGCCCTCGGCGGCCTGGCGGGCGGCACGGACGGCCACATTGATGTCGACGGCGTTGCCGCGCGCGATCTCGGCGAAGGGTTCGCCGCTGGAGGGGTCGAAGACCTTGATGCGCATGCCGGAATCCGGCGCGATCAGGCGGTTGGCAACGAAATGCTGGGCATGCATTGGTGGGGCTCCGGCTGGATGCGACTGCCGCCGGGTGGCTGGCGGTGCGCCTGTCGATGCGTGGTTCGGACAATTCGCCATTATCACTCACCGCGCGAGACGCGCAAGGCACGCGCGGCGCGCAAGACGTCGGGGCCGGGTCAGCTCCGGGTCAGCTTTGACCCGTTATAATGCCCGCCATCCACAAACACAGGCATCTGGAGAACTCGCATGAGCTTCAACCTCGTCTCCCCGGGCAAGGACATCCCCAACGATTTCAACGTCATCATCGAGATCTCCGCCCAGAGCGATCCGGTGAAGTACGAGGCCGACAAGGAAACCGGCCTGCTGTTCGTCGACCGTTTCATCGGCACCGGCATGCGCTATCCGGCCAACTACGGCTTCATCCCCCAGACCCTGTCGGGCGACGGCGACCCCGTCGACGTGCTGGTGCTGTCGCCGTTCCCGATCCTGGCCGGCGCGGTAGTGCGCTGCCGCGCGCTGGGCATGCTGAAGATGACCGACGAGTCCGGCGTGGATGCCAAGCTGGTSGCCGTGCCCSTGGACAAGCTGTCGCCGGCCACCGCCTTCATGAAGGGCCTGTCSGACGTGCCGCARAACMTGCTSGACCAGATCAAGCACTTCTTTGAGAACTACAAGGCGCTCGAAGCCGGCAAGTGGGTCAAGGTCGAAGGCTGGGCCGGCATCGAGGAAGCCCACAAGGAAATCACCGACGGCGTGGCGAACTACAAGAAGTAAGCCCTGCCACCGGCGCGGCACCGGCGGCCATGCGTGCATGGCCGTTTCCGGTACCGGACCCAACCCGCTGCGGCGGGTTTTTTTGTCGCCGTGGCCTTGATCAGGGCCAAGTACGGCTCGGTGCCGCCAAGTTAAGCTTCAGGCATATACCAGACGGAGCCTTGTCCCATGAACGCGATCTCCCCCACCTCGGCGTTGCCCGCGGCACGGCGCTATGCCGCTCCTGCCCTGTTCTTCCACTGGGCTGTCTTCCTGCTGATTGCCGTCGCCTATGCTGCGATCGAGCTGAAGGGCTTCACGGCACGCGGCAGCGCCGCCCGCTTCGCGGCCATGGCAGCGCACGAATGGGCCGGCGTGCTGGTGCTGGCGCTGGCTGTTCCCCGCCTGCTGTGGCGCCTGCTGCGCGGCGCGCCGGCACCCGAACCCGGCCCGCGCTGGATGCGGCTGGCGGGCGCCGCCATGCACCTGGTGCTCTACCTGTTTATCTTCGCGCAGCCGCTGCTAGGCCTGCTGACGGTCAATGCCGCCGGCCACGTGCTGGCGCTGCCGGCGCTGGGCCTGGAAGTGCCTGCGCTGATCGCGCCGGATCCGGCCCTCAAGGGCACGTTCAAGGAGATCCACGAGACCCTCGGCACCGCCTTCTACACCGTGATCGGGCTGCATGCGCTGGCGGCGCTGTTCCACCATTACATGCTCGGCGACGACACGCTGCGGCGTATGTGGCGCAGGCGCGCAGGCCTGGCCCGCTAGCGCCCGTCGGCCTCAGCCGCGGGCGAACGGCGTACGGTCGTTGAGTTCGTCGAGATAGGCGTCGATGCCCTGGCGCTCGCGCTCCAGGAAGCGCTCGACCGCATCGGCAAAGGACGGATGCGCCAGCCAGTGGGCCGAGCGCGTCGCCACCGGCAGGAAGCCCCGCGCCATCTTGTGCTCCCCCTGGGCGCCGCCCTCGAAGGTGCGGATGCCTTCGGCGATGCAGAATTCCAGCGGCTGGTAGTAGGCGGTTTCGAAATGCAGGCAGGGATGGTGTTCGAGCGCGCCCCAGTAGCGCCCGAACAGCGCGCTGCGGGCCGGGTCGGCATCGTAGACCACCAGCGAGGCGGCGATCGGCTTGTCTTCGCGCTCGGCTATCACCAGAAGCAGGTTCTCCGGCATTGCCGCGCCGATGCGCAGGAAGAAGTCCAGGTTCAGGTAGGGCGTGGAATGGTGTTCGCGGTAGGTCTGGCGATAGCAGCGATGGAAGAAGCGCCAGGCCTGTTCGTCGATTTCGTGGCCGCGCAGCTGGTGCAGGCTGATGCCGGCCTCTGCCACGCGGCGCCGCTCGGCGCGGATGTTCTTGCGCTTCTTCTGCGACAGCGTGGCCAGGAAGGCCTCGAAGCTCTCGTAGCCGGGGTTGGTCCAGTGGAACTGCACGCCATGGCGCATCAGCATGCCGGCGCCGTCCATCAGCGCGGCCTCGTCCTCGTCCGGGAACAGCACATGCAGCGAAGACAGCTGGCTCTGCTCGGCCAGCGCCAGCGCCGTCCGGAGCAGCAGGCGGCGCTCGCCTTCGTCGCGCGCCAGCAGGCGCGCGCCCTGCACCGGGGTGAACGGGATCGCGCACAGCAGCTTGGGATAGTAGGGCAGGCGGTGCTGGGCGTAGGCGTCGGCCCAGGCCCAGTCGAACACATATTCCCCATAAGAGTGCGACTTGGCGTATAGCGGCATGGCGGCGGCGAGGCGTTCGCCGTCCTGGCTGCCACCATCGTCATGCGCCGCCCACAGGGTCAGGTAGCGCGGGCTCCAGCCGGTTTCGTCGCAGGCGCTGCCGCTGGCGTGCAGGGCATGCAGGAAGGCGTGGCGCAGGAACGGCGTGGCGCCGGGCTGGGCGGATACCAGGCGGTCCCATTCGGCCGCCGGGATCTCCGCCAGATCGGAAACGATCTGCGTGCGATAATCCCCCGTCCGCCTGGGTTCCTGTCCGTCTTGTGCCGAAGCCGCCCCCGTGGCGCCGCCGGCGGGATGGTCCGGGCCGGGCTTGCAAGATTCCGACTGCATTGCGCTAGATTCACTCACCATTTTGCCTGCCGGCCGAGTCTACCGGAAACGGGCGGGTGGTGCAGCGCGGCATGCGGGTGGCCGGCAAGGCCGGGCGAGTTGGCCGGAGCGCCGTGGTGCGCCAGCCAACACCCCCGTCCCGGCCGCCGGGCTAGAATCTCTCACTAACCAACGACAAGACAAGGGGCCAACATGAAGCAGATTACCGCCATCATCAAACCGTTCAAGCTGGACGAAGTGCGCGAGGCGCTGGCAGACGTGGGCGTCACCGGGCTGACGGTTACCGAGGTGAAAGGCTTTGGCCGCCAGAAGGGGCATACGGAGCTGTACCGTGGCGCCGAGTACGTGGTCGACTTCCTGCCCAAGATCAAGATCGAGGTGGTGGTGGCCGAGAACCAGCTCGACACCGTGCTGGACGCCATCGTCAAGGCCGCCCACACCGGCAAGATCGGCGACGGCAAGATCTTCGTGACCGAGATCGAGCGTGTCATCCGCATCCGCACCGGCGAGCAGGACGAAGCCGCGGTCTGAGTTCACGGGGTTGAGCTCGAGGGTGTCTTTGGCGTGTGTGCTTCAAAGTCAAAGGCTTTCGCGCCCCCGGCGCGACCTACTTTCTTTTGTCCGAAAAGAAAGTAGGCCAAGAAAGCGGACTGCCTTGCCGGCAGGGGCAGAAACGTTGGGGTTTCTGGTGTTTCTGGTTTCGGGGTGGGGCCTTTGGTTCTGCTTTGTTCCGCCGGTACCGGTGCGGGCGGCCACTGATCTGCGGATGTCGTTGGTTTCGGGGTCAGGCCTATGATGGCGGGCGCACTGCCTGTTCGGGCATCTGCCGTTACCGGCGCTGGCCGCTACGACATAGCGCCCTCATGGTTTCGTGGTGGGCGTGGTGGACGGTGCACTGGTGTCAGCAGTTTAAGTCCGGCCGCGGGGCGCAGGCGCATCGGGCCGGCACGGTTCGAAGTTGACGCCCCTTAGCTCGGCAGCTTCCAGCCGAAGCGCACCGACAGCAGGCGCGTCGCCGTGATGGTGATCGCGCCCGCCAGCAGCGCCACTTCCTGGTCGGCCCGCAGCCAGGTCAGGCCGATATAGACCCAGCAGCCCACGAAGGCGCAGGTGKCGTAGGGCGAGCGGTCGCGCAGGATCATCGGCACCTCGTTGCACAGCACGTCGCGCACCACGCCGCCGAACACCGAAGAGATGATGCCCATCATGACCGCGACGGTCGGGGTCATCTGCGCCACCAGCGCCAGCGAGGTGCCGGTGACCGAGAACAGCCCCAGGCCGATCGCGTCGGCCGTGATCATGGTGCGCTCGGAGGCCACGCGGCTGACCACCCGCAGCACCAGCGAGGCGCTCAGCGAGAGCAGGAAGATCAGGATCACGTAGCCTTCGTGGTCGACCCAGTAGAAGGGCCGCCGGTCGAGCAGCACGTCGCGCACCGTGCCGCCGCCGAAGGCCGTGGCGAACGCCACCACGAAGGTGCCCACGGCATCGAAGCGCTGCTTGCGCGCATCGACCACGCCGGAGATGGCGAAGGCCAGCACGCCCGTGACTTCCATCACATGCAGGATGAGGGGCAACCGCCCCATCAGGAGATCGAGCGGCAGGTGCATCGTGCGCGCGCGATCAGGCGTGCGGCTGGCGCAGCAGCACCATCAGCGCGCCGGCACCGCCTTCGGCGCCGCGCGCCTGCACGAATGCCAGCACTTCTTCCTTCTGCACCAGCCAGCTGCGCACCTTGCCCTTGAGCACGGGGGTCTTGTCCGGCGAGCCGTTGCCCTTGCCGTGGATCACGCGCACGCAGCGCACGCCACGCTTGACCGAGCGCCGCACGAACTCGGCCAGCGCCTCGCGCGCCTCGTCGCTGCGCAGGCCGTGCAGGTCGATCTTGTCCTGCGGCACCCATTCTCCGCGGCGCAGCTTCTTTACCACGTCGATGCCGATGCCGGGGCGGCGGAACGACAGCGTCTCGTCGGTATCGAGCAGGTTTTCGACGTCGAATTCGTCGGAAAGCGACGCGGCCAGCACGGCCTTGTCGTCGAGCTGGGTCTGCACCGGCACGGGCGCGGGATGCTTCGGCGCGGGCGTGACGCGGTTGCGGTCGCGCAGCGTGTTGACGTTGCCCACGCTGCTGCGGAACACATCGGCCTCCTCGCGGGCGCGCTGCGCCGCTGCCTCGGCTTCGCGGCGCTCGGCTTCGCGTCGCTCGGTGTCGGCCTTGAGGGAATCGCGCAGGCCGGACAGGTTGGTCAGGTCGAAACGCTTGGGCTGGCTGGCGGGTTTCTTGGCGCCATGCGGCATGGGGGCTTCTCCGGAAGGCTCGGGCTGGTCTCGGGGTGATTATAGGGGAGGCGGGGTAAACGGAAAAAGGGCGCCGGCAAGCCGCCGGCGCCCCCTTGCTGGTGCGCCTGCCGGCGCGCAGCTTACTGCAGCGCTTCCACGTAGCGCTGCGCGTCGAGCGCCGCCATGCAGCCGGTGCCGGCGCTGGTGATGGCCTGGCGGTAGACGTGATCCTGCACGTCGCCCGCGGCGAACACGCCCGGGATGCTGGTGGCGGTGGCATCGCCGGCCAGGCCGGTCTTGGTCACGATGTAGCCGTTGTGCATGTCGAGCTGCCCTTCGAACAGGTCCGTATTGGGCTTGTGGCCGATGGCAATGAACACGCCCGCCAGCTTGAGCTCTTCCACCTTGTCGGTCTGCGTGCTGCGCACCTTGAGGCCGGTCACGCCGGAATCATCGCCCACCACCTCGTCCAGCACGGTGTTGTAGCGGATTTCGATACGGCCTTCCTTCTCGCGCTGGCGCAGGCGGTCGACCAGGATCGGCTCGGCACGGAACTTGTCGCGGCGGTGCAGAAGGGTGACCTTGCTGGCGATATGCGACAGGTAGAGGGCTTCTTCCACGGCGGTGTTGCCGCCGCCGACCACGGCGACTTCCTGGTTCTTGTAGAAGAAACCATCGCAGGTGGCGCAGGCCGACACGCCGCGGCCCATGAAGCTCTCTTCGGAGGGCAGGCCAAGGTACTGGGCCGAGGCGCCGGTGGCGATGATCAGCGAGTCGCAAGTGTATTCGCCRGCATCGCCGACCAGGCGGATCGGGCGCTCCGTCAGCTTGGCCGTGTGGATGTGATCGAAGATGATTTCGGTGTTGAAGCGCTCGGCATGCTCCAGGAAGCGCTGCATCAGTTCCGGGCCTTGCACGCCGTTGGCGTCGGCGGGCCAGTTTTCCACGTCGGTAGTGGTCATCAGCTGGCCGCCCTGGGCCAGGCCGGTGATCAGCACGGGCTGCAGGTTGGCGCGGGCCGCGTAGACGGCGGCGGTATAGCCGGCGGGGCCGGAACCGAGAATCAGCACTTTTGCGTGTTTGGCCATGATGCTTTCCTGTGGCCGGTGCACCTTGCTGCGCACCAGCATGAATCGAAACCAGCATTATAAGTGGACCGGCGTTTGCTCACTGTTGCAAATTCCAATGAGAGCGATAGCCCCGGCCAAGGTTAAAATGGCCGCCACGACAACCCTTAGACGGCAACCCAGACCAGGCATGGCCCGAGCTACCACCACCACCCGTACCGACCCATCCGCGCTGCCTTCGCGCATCGGCAAGCTGCTGGGCGAGGTGCGCTGGTTCCTGCTGCTGGCYGTYACRCTSGSCTTCGTSTGCRTSCTGGCCAGCTACAGCAAGGCSGAYCCCGGCTGGTCKCACGCCARCCAGGTRGCCGATATCCACAACCTGGGCGGCCGCGTGGGCGCCTGGCTGGCCGACGTGCTGTTCTTCGTCTTCGGCTTTTCCGCCTACTGGTGGGCGGTGCTGCTGGTGCGGCGCTGCTGGCGCGGCTGGCGCGCCCTGACCGCCGAGCTGCCCGAGCGCACCAGCGAGGCGCGCCAGGGCCTGGTGGTGAGCTGGATCGGCTTCGGCCTGGCGCTGACCGCCAGCATGGGGCTGGAGGCCATCCGCATGTATCCGCTGCGCTCGGCGCTGCCGCGCGCCCCGGGCGGCGTGCTGGGCGACCTGCGGACCGCATCATCGGCGAGGCCGCCAAGGTCGAGCGCACCGAGACCGTGGAAGTGCAGCGGGTCAAGATCGAGGAGGCGGTGCCGGTGCAGATCGTGCGCCCGCAGGCCGTGCCCAAGCACGAGCGCGTGGAGCGCGAAAAGCAGCAGCCGCTGTTCGCCGATATCCAGGACTCCGACCTGCCGCCGCTGGCGCTGCTCGACCCGATCCCGGCGCACCAGGAAACCGTGAGCGCCGAAACGCTCGAATTCACCTCGCGCCTGATCGAGAAGAAGCTCAAGGACTTCGGCGTCGAGGTCAAGGTGGTGGCGGCCTATCCGGGCCCGGTCATCACCCGCTACGAGATCGAGCCGGCCACCGGCGTCAAGGGCAGCCAGGTGGTCAACCTGGCGCGCGACCTGGCGCGTTCGCTGTCGCTGGTGTCGATCCGCGTGGTCGAGACCATTCCCGGCAAGAACTACATGGGGCTGGAGCTGCCCAATCCCAAGCGCCAGACCGTGCGGCTGTCCGAGATCCTCGGCTCGCAGGTCTACAACGAAAGCGCGTCGATGCTGACCATGGCGCTCGGCAAGGACATCGCCGGCAAGCCGATGGTGGCCGACCTGGCCAAGATGCCGCACTGCATGGTGGCCGGCACCACGGGCTCGGGCAAGTCGGTCGGCATCAACGCCATGATCCTGTCGCTGCTGTACAAGGCCAAGGCCGAGTCGGTGCGGCTGATCCTGATCGACCCCAAGATGCTTGAAATGAGCGTCTACGAGGGCATCCCGCACTTGCTGTGCCCGGTGGTCACCGACATGCGCCAGGCCGGCAACGCGCTGAACTGGTCGGTCGGCGAGATGGAGCGGCGCTACAAGCTGATGAGCAAGCTCGGCGTGCGCAACCTGGCCGGCTACAACAAGAAGATCGACGAAGCCGCCGCGCGCGAGGAGAAGATCCCCAACCCGTTCAGCCTGACCCCGGACGCGCCCGAGCCGCTCGACAAGCTGCCGGTCATCGTCATCGTCATCGACGAGCTGGCCGACCTGATGATGGTGGTGGGCAAGAAGGTGGAAGAGCTGATCGCGCGCATCGCGCAGAAGGCGCGCGCCGCCGGCATCCACCTGGTGCTGGCCACGCAGCGCCCGTCCGTGGACGTCATCACCGGGCTGATCAAGGCCAACGTGCCGACCCGCATCGCCTTCCAGGTCAGCAGCAAGATCGATTCGCGCACCATCCTCGACCAGCAGGGCGCGGAGGCGCTGCTCGGCATGGGTGACATGCTGTACCTCGCGCCCGGCACCGGGCTGCCGATCCGCGTGCACGGCGCCTTTGTCTCCGACGAAGAAGTGCACCGCGTGGTGGATAAGCTCAAGGAGGGCGGCGAAGCCAACTATATCGAGGGCATCCTCGAAGGCGGGCTGGCCGAGGGTGATGCCGGCGGCGACAGCATGGGTGGCGGCGCCGGTATCGGCGGTGGCGGCGGCGAAGCCGATCCGCTCTACGACCAGGCCGTCGAAGTGGTGCTGAAGAACCGCCGGGCCTCGATCTCGCTGGTCCAGCGCCACCTGCGCATCGGCTACAACCGCGCCGCCCGCCTGCTCGAGGACATGGAGAAGTCCGGGCTGGTCTCGGCCATGTCGGGCAACGGCAACCGGGACATCCTGGCCCAGCCGGGGGCCGCGCGCGAAGACGACTGAGGCGGCGCGGGTAATATGCACTTGGGTAACATGCAGTTACGCAAGATGCACCCGGTTGCGGAATCCGCGCCGCGCCTGCCGCTCTAACCGTTCATGCGGCGCCGTCGCCCCGGCGCGGCGGCACCTCCACCAAGCAAGGACAAATACATGCGAAACCGCTTTCTCGTGTCGGCATGCGCCGCCTTGGTCATGTCGCTGGCAGTGCCGGCGGCCATGGCGGCCGGCGTCGACCAGCTCCAGAGCTTCGTCGCCAGCGTCAAGAGCGCGCGCGGCGAATTCACCCAGCGCCAGGTCAAGGGGCAGGGCGACAGCCTCAAGGTCACCGGCACCTCCAGCGGCACCTTCGCCTTCGCGCGCCCGGGCAAGTTCACGTGGCGCTATATCAAGCCCTACGACCAGCTACTGCAGGCCGATGGCCAGACGCTCTACATCTACGACAAGGACCTGAACCAGGTCACCGAGCGCAAGCTCGACGGGGCGCTGGGCTCGAGCCCGGCGGCGATCCTGTTCGGCAGCAATGACCTGGAGAAGAACTTCGTGGTGAAGAACGGTCCGGCGCGCGACGGCGTGGAGTGGATCGAACTGACGCCGAAGGCCAAGGACACGCAGTTCGAGCGCATCGGCATCGGCTTCAAGAGCGGCAACCTGGAAGCGATGGAGCTGCGCGACGCGTTCGGCAACACCACGCTGCTGACCTTCAGCGCGATGCAGAAGAATCCCTCGCTGCCCGCCGATACGTTCCGGTTCACGGTGCCCAAGGGTGCCGATGTGATGAAGCAATGAGGCGACGCATGCATACCGTTCTTTCTTTCCGGCCGGCCCTGCGCCGCGCGGGCGCCAGCGTCGGCGCGGCAGCGGCCATGCTGCTCGCGGCCTGCGCCGGTCCTGGCGGCGCCAGCAAGCATTTCGATGTCGATGCGTTCCTGCGGGCCTCCGACACGGCCTTGCCCGAAGTGCTCTCCAACCCCGATTTCCTCTCCGCCACGCAGGCGCCGGCCAACGATTGCGCCGTGCTGCTGCAATCGGTCAGCAGCGGCGTGCTGGAAGGCTTGCCGGCGACCGGCAGCGGGCGCGGTCCGGCCTGGCTGCTGCATCCGGCCGGCGCGCCGGACAAGGTGTGGCTGGTGGTGAGCAAGGCCAGCGGCGAGCGGACCTGCCATGGCCCGTTGCCGGCCGATGCGATGAAAGCCCTGGCGGCGCGCGCCGGCGGCTGAGGCAGGGCGGGCGGCTCACGGCGGCAGAAGATGGCGGCGCGAGCCGCCATTTTTCATGGCTTGGGCGCGGGCTTCGGCCTGGGCTTCGTGCTGCCGGGCGCGGCTGCCTTGCCATCTTCCACGGGTCGGAAGCGCAGCTTGGCGCCGCGTTCCTTGTGGCGCTCGAACATCAGCTTCAGTTGCTCGCGCCGCCGCACATGCATATGGCCAACGGTGCCGTCGGCATAGGGCAGTTTGGCAATCACGCCGCCTGCCGTGTGCTTGGCCAGCAGTTCGTCGAGCGCCTGCCGTGCGCGCACCTGCGCCTGGAGCAGCGCGTCGGCCGGATTGGCGCGCGCGCGCGTCAGGTCGTACGGCAGCTGCACCGGGCCGGCCAGCTGGCGCAGCATGGCGCGGATCTCGGGGCTGTCGAGTTTCGCTTCGTGCAGTATCCAGGCCGCGTCGTGGCGCAGCCACGGCTCGGGGTCGCGCAACTTGCGCAGCAGCGCCTGGCGCAGGTCTGCCTGGCGGTAGCCGTGGGCACGCCGTACCGCGTTCAGCGCGATGCGCCTGACGTGGCCGTTGCCGTGCTCGAACAGGTCCGCCACCAGGCGTTCCACCATGCCGGGCTTTTCGATCTGCTCGGCGATCTGGCCGGCGAGGGCGATCTCGTCCACTGCGCTGATCCGCTCATGCGCGGACATCCGGCTCAGCTTGAACACGAGCATGCGGTAACGAAGCTGCATAACACTCCCTGGAGACCAGAAAACGCTGCGGAACGCGCGCCGGGCAGGATTGCGCCCGGCACGGTCATGGTGCGGCGCGAAGCGGGCCGGTGGCGGCGGGGACCGGTTGACGCGCAAAACGGCGCGTGCGAGAGGGGAGGCCTCGGGCTAAAGGAATATCGGCACGGCGGTCCCCGACTTTAGCGCCCGGCCATGGGACTACCTGCCGAACTTCACGGCGATCGGCTATGCCATGCCCTTGTCGGGCGGGCGCCGTGAGCGCCTGGCGCACGCGCGTCGGCAGCGAGCGCGCCGGCGTGCTGGAGGCCTTCGTGCGCAACGAGCGCGCGCCAAGGTGGGGCGTTCCAGGGCGTCCCGGAGAGCTGCGCCAGGGGGGGTCGCCCGGGCCGCCTGCCGCGATGGTCTACACTGTCGGGTTCCGGGGCGCCGCGGCCCGCCGTGCGCGCCCGCCCTGACCATGAGGCCTGATTACCGTGGCGGACACGCTGTTCTCCGAAGCTCCCGACCGTTCCCAGCAACCGCTGGCCGAGCGCCTGCGCCCGCGCAATATCGACGAGGTCATCGGCCAGCAGCACCTGCTGGGCGCCGGCAAGCCGCTGCGCGTGGCCTTTGCCTCCGGCGAGCCGCATTCCATGATCCTGTGGGGTCCGCCCGGCGTGGGCAAGACCACGCTGGCGCGGCTCATGGCCACCGCCTTCGACGCCGAGTTCATCGCGCTGTCGGCGGTGCTGTCCGGCGTCAAGGATATCCGCGAGGCGGTGGAGCGGGCCGAGCAATACCGTGCCCACGGCCGCCGCACGCTGGTGTTCGTCGACGAAGTGCACCGCTTCAACAAGAGCCAGCAGGATGCCTTCCTGCCGCACGTGGAAAGCGGGCTGTTCACCTTTATCGGCGCCACCACCGAGAACCCCTCGTTCGAGGTCAATGGCGCCTTGCTGTCGCGCGCCGCCGTCTACGTGCTCAAGAGCCTCGACGATGCGGAGCTGACGCAACTGGCCCGGCGCGCCAGCGAGGAACTGGGTGGCCTGCAATGGGAGGACGAGGCACTGGCGCTGACCGTGGCTTCTGCCGACGGCGACGGCCGCAAGCTGCTCAACAATATCGAGATCGTGGCGCGCGCCGCGCGCAATGCCGGCGCCGTCATCGTCGACACTGCGCTGCTCGGCAGCGCCCTGTCGGAAAACCTGCGCCGCTTCGACAAGGGCGGCGATGCCTTCTACGACCAGATCAGCGCGCTGCACAAGTCGGTGCGCGGCTCCGATCCGGATGCCACGCTCTACTGGTTCTGCCGCATGCTCGACGGCGGCGCGGACCCGCGTTATCTCGCCCGCCGCATCGTGCGCATGGCATGGGAAGACATCGGCCTGGCCGATCCGCGTGCCGCCCGCATCACGCTCGACGCGGCCGAGACCTACGAGCGCCTGGGTTCGCCCGAAGGGGAGCTCGCGCTGGCCCAGGCCCTGGTGTACCTGGCGGTGGCGCCGAAGTCCAATGCGGGCTACAACGCCTACAACGCGGCGCGCGCCTTCGTCGCCAAGGACAAGTCGCGCGGCGTGCCGGTGCACCTGCGCAACGCGCCGACCAAGCTGATGAAGGAACTCGGCCACGGCCACGCCTACCGCTATGCGCATGACGAGCCGGAGGCCTACGCCGCCGGCGAACATTATTTCCCGGACGACCTCAAGCGCCAGGGCTGGTACCAGCCCACCCCGCGCGGGCTGGAGGGCAAGATCGCCGACAAGCTGCGGCATCTGCGCGATCTGGACGCGCAGTGGCTGCGCCAGCAGGGCAAAGGCAAGGGCAAGGACGGCGACGGCGGGGCGCAGTAAGGCGTCGGCGCCGGCACCGGGCCGGCTGTCCCGCGGAACAGCGGCCGTGCGGCCGGCCTGTTCCGCGCCGGCCGGATCGGCGTGCCGCCCGGCCGGTGCAGTAAAATGGCGGGTCCGCCGGCATGTCGCTGGCCCAGCACCCTCCACACAAGCAACATGCTAGACATCCAGCTGTTCCGCAAAGACATCGACGCCGTGGCGCAACGCCTTGCCGCACGCGGTTTCCAACTCGACGTAGCGGCCTTCCAGGCACTCGAAGCCGAGCGCAAGCAACTGCAGACCCAGACCGAGGAACTGCAGGCGCGCCGCAACAGCCTGTCCAAGCAGATCGGCATGCTCAAGGGCAAGGGCGAGGACGCCTCGGCCGTGATGGCGGAAGTCGGCGGCATCGGCGACGCGCTCAAGGCCTCGGCCGCGCGCCTGGAGGAGATCCAGGCCCAGTTGTCCGAGCTCATGCTGGCCATTCCCAACCTGCCGCACGAAAGCGTGCCGGTGGGCCGCGACGAAAGCGAGAACGTGGAAGTGCGCCGTGTCGGCACGCCGCGCAGCTTCGAT
Source organism: Cupriavidus sp. 05N40 (assembly GCF_056397305.1). Taxonomy (NCBI): domain Bacteria; kingdom Pseudomonadati; phylum Pseudomonadota; class Betaproteobacteria; order Burkholderiales; family Burkholderiaceae; genus Cupriavidus; species Cupriavidus sp. 05N40. The sequence goes on along the minus strand of NZ_JBFTND010000076.1, from coordinate 24,493 downwards.
TTCGCGGTGAAGGACCATGTCGACGTGGGCGAACGCCTCGGGCTCGATTTCGAGACCGCGACCAAGGTCACCGGCTCGCGCTTCGCCATGCTGCGCGRCGGCGTCGCGCGCATGCACCGTGCGCTGGTGCAGCTGATGCTGGACACGCACACGCTCGAGCACGGCTATACCGAGATGTACGTGCCGTACATCGTCAATGCCGCCTCCATGCGCGGCACCGGCCAGTTGCCCAAGTTCGAGGAAGACCTGTTCAAGGTGYCGCGCAAGGTTGGCGGCGAGAGCAGCGAAGGTGGCGAGCGCACCGAGAACTTCTACCTGATCCCCACCGCCGAGGTGCCGCTGACCAATATCGTGCGCGACGCCATCGTGGCCGGCGACGATCTGCCGCTGCGCTTCGTCGCCCACACGCCTTGCTTCCGCTCGGAAGCCGGCTCCTACGGCCGCGACACGCGCGGCATGATCCGCCAGCACCAGTTCGACAAGGTGGAACTTGTGCAGGTGGTGACGCCCGAGCAATCGTTCGATGCGCTCGAGCAGCTCACCGGCCACGCCGAGGCCATCCTCAAGAAGCTCGACCTGCCGTACCGCACCATCGTGCTGTGCACCGGCGACATGGGCTTCGGCAGCACCAAGACCTACGACCTGGAGGTGTGGATCCCCGCGCAGAACACCTATCGCGAGATCAGCTCCTGCTCGAACATGGGCGACTTCCAGGCGCGCCGCATGCAGGCCCGCTTCCGCGCGGGGCAGGGCAAGCCGGAACTGCTGCACACGCTCAACGGCTCCGGCCTGGCCGTGGGCCGCACGCTGGTGGCGATCCTGGAGAACTACCAGAACGCCGATGGCTCGCTGACGGTGCCGGCCGCGCTGCAGCCGTATCTGGGCGGCCTGACGCGCCTCGAACCCGAAGCGTAAATTTTCTCGCGCAAAGGGCTTGCGGTCGTGATGGACTTCACCCTATAATCTTGTTCTTCGCGACACGCGACCAAGTTACCGGAGAGGTGGCAGAGTGGTCGAATGTACCTGACTCGAAATCAGGCGTACCGGCGACGGTACCGTGGGTTCGAATCCCACCCTCTCCGCCAGCAGTAAGCAAAACCCCACGATTCCTCACCGGATCGTGGGGTTTTTGCTTTGGGGCAGCGCCCGGCATTCCGGCGAAGGCCAGGGCGCGATGCCGCGCGAACGATGCCCTATCATGTCGTTGCACCGAACCGGACCGCCTCTCCTCTCCATGACCCAGCCTGCTTCCCCATCTTCCAGTCCCGCCCACGCCGGCACGCCCGACGACTTCCTGCCGGGCATGCCATACCGCCATTACAAGGGCGGCGCCTATGCCATCGCGGGGCTCGGTCGTATCGAATCGGACCTCTCGCGCGTGGTGGTGTACGAGTCGATGCGCGACCGCACCGAATTGTGGGTGCGGCCGCTGGACGTCTTCACCGAAGCCGTGGCGACGCCGCAAGGCACGCAGCCGCGCTTCGCGCCGGACTGGCCGGTGGCGCTGGCCTGCCTGGATTTCCTGCCGCGCGCGGCGGTGCTGCAGGTGCTGGCCTGCTACGACGCCCCGTATCGTCGCTATCACGACCGCCGGCATGTGCTCGAGATGTTCGAGGTGGCGCAGGCGCGCGGTATCGCGCTCTCGCCTGCGCAGGCGCTGGCGGTGCTGTTCCATGACGCGGTCTATGTGCCGGGATGCGAGCACAACGAGGCCGCCTCGGCGGCGCTGATCGAGACCATGGCCAGCGGCGTGGAGGCGCAGGCGATGGCGCTGGCCGCGCGCATCGTGATGGATACCTGCGGGCATCATGCCTCGGTACCGGAATCGGGGGTCGTGCTGGACCTGGACCTCCATCGCCTGGCCGCGCTGCAGCCGCAATTCGATGGCTATACCGACGCCGTGTTCGAGGAGAACCGCGCCTTGCTGGCCAATCGTTCCGGCTTGTCCGGCGAGCCCTTGCATGCGGCGTTCCTGCAGCGACGCATTGCCTTCCTGCAGGCGATGGCCCGGCGCGACCGCCTCTTCCTCACCCCGGCCTTTGCCGATTGCGAGGCGCCCGCGCGCGCCAATATCGCGCGCATGGCCGCGGCGGGCTGAATCCGGTGGAGGCTGCCATGGTCGCCGCTCCTGCTCCCTGGCTGACACCGGGCACCGCGCTGGGCGTGGTAGGCCTGCTGGCCGTGTTCGCGCTGCTGGCGCTGTGCGTGGTGCGCGGCCTGCTGCTGGCGATCCGGCCGCTGGTGCGCCGGCTCGACGGCGCTCGCCTGCGCGGGCGCGAAGCGCTGCGCGCGCGATCCGCGCACGCATGGCCGCGCGTGGCGCGCCTGCTGGAGCGCGATATCGCCGAGCTGCTCCTGCTGGTCCTGGCCGGCGTGCTGCTGCTGGCCTGCGGCGCCGCGCTGCTGTGGCTGGGCACGTCGATCGCGCACGGCGCGCCGCTGGTGCGGCTCGACCACGCCGTGTTCGCGCAGTTGCGCGCGTGGCAGCAGGACTGGCTCGATACGGCCATGGTGGCCATCACCGAGCTCGGCGGCGCGCGCGTTTCCGTGGCGGTGGGGGTGACGGTGTTCGCATGGCTGGCGTGGCGTCGGGCCTGGGTGGCCGCCGCTTACTGGGTGGGCGCGCTGGTGGGCGCGCGCGCCTGCGTGATGGTGCTCAAGCTGGTGCTGGAGCGCAGCCGCCCGGCCAGCATCTACGGCGGCCTGGAGTCGTTTTCGTTTCCCAGCGGCCACGCCACCAGCAGCATGGTGACCTACGGCTTCCTGGCCTTCCTGCTGTGCCTGCGCCAGCCGTGGCGCATACGCATGCCGGTGGTGGCGCTGACGGCGGTCGCGGTGACGCTGATCTGCCTGTCGCGGCTGTACCTGGGCATGCACTGGCTGTCGGACGTGCTGGCCGGCTGCGCGCTGGGTCTTGCCTGGATCGTGCTGCTGGGTTGCGCATACCTGACGCTGCACGCGCCGGAGCGCCTGGCGCCGCTGCGCCTGGGCGCGGCCGCCGCGGCCGCGGTGCTGGTGGTGGGGACGTGGATCCTGGTGTTCCAGCTCGCCGGGACGGTGGAGCGCTACCGCCGCGCGCTCACGGCTGGAACGGCGCCGCCGGCGGCAGCTTCGAAACCAGGAGCTGGTCGATCTTGTGATGGTCGATGTCCAGCACTTCAAAGCGATAGCCCGCCACCTCGATGAATTCCGACTTCTTCGGGATGCGCTTGAGCGAGTAGATTACCAGCCCGGCGGCGGTGTCGACATAGTCCTCGCCGGGCAGCTCGTCGAGCTCCAGCGCCTTCTTCAGGTCCACCAGCGGCGTCACGCCGTCCACCAGCCACGAGCCGTCGTCGCGCCGCACGATCTGTTCGTCTTCGCTCGAGTAGATGATGTTGCCCATCAGCGCGCCGACGATATCGTCCAGCGTGACGATGCCCACCACCAGCCCGTACTCGTTCATCACCACCGCGAAGCTCTGGTGCATCTCGCGAAAGCGCGTGAGCGCCTCGGTGAGGGTCAGCGTGTCGGGGATCACCAGCACGTTCTTGTCGTGGTGCTTGCCGATATTGCCGATGTTGCCGATCACGCYGGTGGAATCGTCGGCCAGGAACATCTGCAGGATGTCCTTCGAATCGATGTAGCCCAGCACGTCGTCGAGGTTGTGCCCGCACACCGGGTACTGCGCATGCGGATGGTTGACTAGCTTGCGGCGCAGGCTGTCGGCGGGCTCGTCCAGGCCGATGTAGACCACATCGTCGCGCGGCGTCATCACCGCGGTGACGTTCTTGGCGTCCAGTTCGAACACGTTTTCGATCAGGTGGATCTCGTGCTTGTGCAGCACGCCGGCTTCCGCGCCGGCGTCCACCATGGCGGCGATGTCTTCCGATGTGATCTGGTCGATCTGCTTGGTGGGCAGGCCGAACATGCGCAGGGTGGCGTCGGCCGTGGCGTTGAACACCCAGACCAGCGGCTTGAAGATCTTGATCATGGTCAGCATGGGCCCGATCACCAGCAGCGCGCAGGGCTCGGGGAAGCTCATGGCGATACGCTTGGGGATCAGGTCGGCGAACTGGATGAACAGCAGCGTGACCACCAGGAAGGAACCGACGTTGGCGATCTGCCCGGCGACCGGCGCCTCGAAGTAGGGCAGCAGCGCCGAGTGCAGCAGGTCGGACACGTGCTTCTCGCCGACGATACCGGCGAGGATGGCCACGCTGTTGACGCCGATCTGCACGATGGTGAAGAAATTGCCGGGCTCCTCCTTGAGCAGCATGATCTTGGTGGCGCGGCGGTCGCCGCGCTCGGACAGCGTCTGCAGCTTGGTGCGGCGCGATGCGGTCAGCGCGATCTCGGAAGTCGAGAAGAAGGCGCTGACCAGGATGAGCAGAAGCAGGATTAGGGCAAACATAGGACTCGGGAAGCACCAGATGGGCGCCTCAGGCGCTCTGATAATGGTGCACGGCGCATATTGCTGTCAAATTTCACGGCTTGCGCAAGCGCTATTTCGGGACATGCTCCAAGCTGACCGCGGGCGCCTCCAGGCGCACGGGCAGCGTCGCCGCGAGTTGCCGTGCGGCGTCGGCGAACTGCGCGCACATGTCGTCGGCCAGGCTGGAACTGCCCCTGTGGCTGGCGCGCAGCGCCTGGATCTCGAACGCCAGCGCCGGCTTCACCGCATGCAGCGAGACCTGTCCGGGATTGGCGCCAAGCGCCGTGTACTGGTCGAGCAAGGTCAGGCCGAGGCCGGCATCGACCAGCGCCAGCGCCAGCGAGTAGGTCTGGACTTCCAGCATCGAACGCGGCTCGAGCGCATTGCGCGCCAGCGTCTGGCGCACCAGCAGGCCGAGCGAGCTGTTGTCGTCGTAGGCGATGAACGGACGGTCCACCAGTCGCTGCATCGGCACGTCGGCGCGCCGCGCGCGGGTCGACAGCGGTTCGCCGCGCGGCACCGCCAGCAGCATCTGTCCGCTGGCCACCGGTTCGCTGGCGATGGCCTCGTGGCGCGGCGGCGCGAAGGCGAAGCCCAGATCGATCTGGTTGGCCAGCAAGCCTTGCACGATCTCGTCGGTATGGTGGGTCAGCACCTGCACCTGCGTGTCCGGGTGGCGCGCGCAGAAGCGGCGCACGGCGGGCACCAGCAAGGGGTTGGCCAGGCTCGGCGTGGCGGCCACCCGCAGCCGGCCGGCACCTTTGTGGCGCAGGCTTTCCGAGACGCGCCGCACGCGTTCGATCTCGCCGTAGAGCCGTTCGACGTCGCCGTAGAGGGCATTGGCTTCCGGCGTGGCCTGCAGCCGGCCCTTGATGCGCTCGAACAGGCGGAAGCCGAGCGTGGCCTCGGCGTGCTGCAGCACGCGCGTCACCACGGGCTGGGACACGTGCAGCAGGCGCGCTGCCTCGCTGACGGTGCCGGTCAGCATGACGGCGCGGAAGACCTCGATCTGGCGCAGGCGCATCGGGACGGACGGGTACCTGGGAGCACCCATAGCCTAAAGACATATTCTGGCACGTATTCGCATTGGGCAAGCCGGCCGGGCTGGGCTACGCTGCGCGCATCGGATCGGACGGCAGCGGAGCAGGCAGGCAATGAAGGTTGTGATCGTGGGCGCGGGGGTGGTGGGGATGAGTACGGCCTGGCGGCTGGCGGCCGAGGGGCACGAAGTGAGCGTGCTCGAACGGTGCGCCGGCCCGGGCGAGGAAACCAGCTTCGCCAACGGCGGGCAGCTCAGCTACAGCTATGTGGCGCCGCTGGCCGGGCCGGGTGTGCTGGGCAAGGTGCCGGGCTGGCTGCTGCGCGCCGATTCGCCGATGCGCTTCCGGCCTTCGCTGGACCCGGCGCAATGGCGCTGGCTGGTCGCCTTCGCGCGCGCCTGCAACGCGGCCACCAGCGAAGCCACCACGCGCAAGCTGCTGCGGCTGGCCTTCTACTCGCGCGACCTGATGCAGGCTTTCGTCGACAGCGAGCCGGCGGACTTCGGCTTCGCGCGGCGCGGCAAGCTGATCGTGCACCGCGAAGCCGCCAGCTTTGACGCGGCCTGCCGCCTGCTCGACTACCAGGCCAGCCTGGGCTGCGAACAGCAGGCGCTGGACCGCGATGCCACGGTGGCGCTGGAGCCGGCGCTGGCCGGCATCCGCGGCGACATCGCCGGCGCCATCTACACGCCCAGCGAGGAGGTGGCCGATTGCCATCGCTTCTGCCTGTCGCTGGCATGGTTGCTGCGAGACCGTCCCGGCGTGTCGCTGCGCTTCGGTACCGATGTGCAGGGCATCGAGCGCCAGGGCGAGCGCGTCATCGGCGTGCGCACCGGCAACGGCATCGAGCAGGCCGACGCGGTGGTGGTGGCCGGCGGCATGGGCAGCGTGGCGCTGCTGCGCCCGCTGGGACTGCGTGCGCCGCTGTGGCCGCTCAAGGGCTACAGCATCACCGTGCCGATCCGCGACGGCGCCACCGCGCCGCACATCAGCATCACGGACTTCGCGCGCAAGATCGTCTATGCCCGTATCGGCAATACGCTGCGCGTGGCGGGCATGGCCGACCTGGTGCGCGGGGATACCGTCATCGATCGCAGTCGCATTGCCACGCTGGCCGGCGAGACCGGCGCGCTGTTCGGCGGCATGGCGCGGGACGCGGCGATGCCGGAGCTGCTGCAGCCATGGACCGGACTGCGCCCGGCCACGCCGAGCGGGTTGCCGCTGGTGGGGCAGTCGCGCCTGCGCGGGCTGTGGCTCAACATTGGCCACGGCGCGCTGGGCTTCACGCTGGCGATGGGCAGCGCGGGCCTGCTGGCCGACCTCCTTGCCGGGCGCAAGCCGGCGGTCGAGGCCGGGGATTTCAGCGCGGTGCTGGCGTGAGCCGGCCGGGCATCGAGGGTAGATCACAGTTGCACAGACATTGCGCCGCGTAGTCATATAGCCGCGCGGCCATGGCGCAGCAAATCGCGCAGAAGTACCGCAGCACAGGCCGGCAAGCGGCCTGGCAACGACACGAGCCGTCCCTTCAACCCAAGGAGAAAAACGAGATGAAACTGCACGCACGCCTGCCCCGCCTGAACAGGATTTCCCGCTGCCTGCTGGCGGCCGCCATGCTCGCGGGCGCCGCCGGCGCGGCCAGCGCCGACGACGGCGACACGCTGCGCAAGATCAAGGACACCGGCGTGATCTCGCTGGGCTACCGCGAGTCGTCGATCCCGTTCTCCTATACGAACGGCAAGGACGTGATGGGCTATTCGCACGAGATCCTGCTGCAGATCGTCGACAAGGTAAAAGCCCAGCTGCAGATGCCTGGCCTGCAGGTCAAGCTGATCCCGATCACCTCGCAGAACCGCATCTCGCTGATGCAGAACGGCACCATCGATATCGAGTGTGGCACCACCACCAACAATATCGAGCGGCAGAAGCAGGTGGCGTTTTCCAACAGCCTGTTCGTCTATGGCCTGCGCATGCTGACCAGGAAGGACTCGGGCGTGAAGGACTTCCCCGATCTGAAGGACCGCAACGTGGTGACCACCGCGGGCACCACCGACGAGCGCCTGCTGGTCAAGATGAACGGCGAGAAGGCCATGAACATGAACCTGATCAGCACCAAGGACCATGGCCAGTCCTTCCTGATCCTGGAAAGCGGCCGCGCGGTGGCCTTCGTCATGGACGAGCCGCTGCTCTACGGCGAGCTGACCAAGGCCAAGAGCGCCGGCGACTGGACCGTGGTTGGCACGCCGCTGCAGACCGAGAACTACGCCTGCATGTTCCGCAAGGACGATCCTTCCTTCAAGAAGCTGGCCGACGACGTGATCGCCGGGCTGATGACCAGCGGGCGTGCCGAGCAGCTCTACAAGAAGTGGTTCCAGTCGCCGATTCCGCCGCGCAATATCAACCTCAACTACCCGCTGTCCGCCGACATGAAGGATCTGTACGCCCATCCGAACGACAAGGCGTTCCAGTAAGCGGGCGTCCGGGCGAAGAGGGCAGGGCGGAGGGCACGGACCAAGGCGCGGACCAAGGCGGGGATGAAGGCAGGGACGAAGGCAAGGACGAAGGCAAGGACAGGCAGGGCGAATCGTTATTGCTGAGCGGCGCGGAGTTGCGGTAGGCTCCAAGCCGGACTACGCTCCTATGTGGGCCGCAATCGCGGCCGGCATGCAAGGGCGGACGGTATTCGCCGCGGGTGGCGCGGGCTCCGGTTGCGCGCTGCCTGTTCTGACTGGAGATTTTATGCGATCACTTCGTACCGGCTGCCTGCGGGCATTGTTCGCCGCCGCGCTGCTGGCGACCGGCGCCGCCGCCCAGGCCGCCGACCTGCTCGACACCGTGAAGCAGGCCGGCGTGCTGAGGATCGGGCTCGAGGGCACCTATCCGCCCTTCAACTACCGCGGCACCAGCAACCAGCTCGAAGGCTTCGACGTCGACGTGGCGAAGGGCGTGGCGACCAAGCTGGGCGTCAAGCCGGAGTTCGTCACCACCGAGTGGAGCGGAATCATTGCCGGGCTGCAGGCCGGCAAGTTCGATGTCATCGTCAACCAGGTCGCGGTGACACCGGCGCGCAAGCAGGTGCTGGACTTTTCCACGCCCTACGTCTACTCGGCGGCGCAGCTGATCCAGCGCAAGGACGACAAGCGCCAGTTCAAGTCCCTGGACGACCTCAAGGGCAAGAAGCTGGGCGTGAGCCTGGGCAGCAACTACAACGAGCTGGCCAAGTCGGTGGCCGGCATCGACGTCAAGACCTATCCCGGCGCGCCCGAGTACCTGCGCGACCTGGCCTCGCAGCGCGTGGACGCGGCGCTCAACGACCGCCTGATGATCGGCTACCTGATCAAGACCTCCAACCTGCCGCTGCGGCCCGGCGCCATCGTCGAAGGCGGCAGTTCCGAGGTGGCGATCCCCTTCCGCAAGGACAATCCCAGGTTCGCGCAGGCCATCGACCGCGCGCTCGACGACATGCGCAAGGACGGCTCGCTCGGCAAGCTGTCGGCGAAGTGGTTCGGCAGCGACGTGACCAAGCCAGTCAAGTAAGCGGGCGGCACCTCCTGCCTTAGTTCATGTCCGCTCTCCAGCTCGTCGTCGATTCGCTGCCAGTGCTGATGTAGGGCATGCTGCTCACCATCAAGTTCGCGCTGTCGTCGATGGCCTTCGGGCTGGTGATCGGCATCGTGGTGGCGCTGATGGGCATCAGCCACCGGGCCGTGCCGCGCGCGATCGCGCGCACCTATGTCAGCCTGATGCGCGGCACGCCGCTGCTGGTACAGATCTTCGTGGTGTACTACGGGCTGCCYGGCATCGGCATCGCGCTGGAGCCGACACCGGCAGGCGTGCTCACGCTCAGCCTGAACGTGGGCGCGTATCTTTCCGAGAGCATGCGCGGCGCCATCCAGGGGATCCCGCGCGGCCAGTGGCTGGCGGCCTACAGCCTGGGCCTGACGCAGGGCCAGACGCTGCGCTACGTGGTGGGCCCGCAGGCCCTGCGGCTGGCCGTGCCCAGCTTGTCGAACAGCCTGATCAGCCTGATCAAGGACACCTCGCTGGTGTCGGTGATCACGGTGACCGAGTTGCTGCGTACCGCGCAGGAAGTGATCGCGGCCACTTACCAGCCACTGCCGCTCTATCTTGCGGTGGCGGCCATCTACTGGGTGCTCAGCACGGCGCTGTCGCAGGTGCAGCGGGTGCTGGAGCGGCGCTTGTCGCTGCCGGGGCGGCACTAGGCGCTGACTGCCCGGGCAAAGAAAAAGCCAGCCCGAAGGCTGGCTTTTTCTTTGCCGGCGATACCACGGAACACGGAAGGCAAGTTTTTCTCCCCCTCTCCCATTTCATGAAAGAGGGGCAGGCGTGCCGTGCACCCTACGCCGCTTCGCCGATGCGCTTGGCGATATGGTCAAGCGCCTCTTCCACCTGGTCCACCAGGATCAGGCACAGGTCGCCGGGCTGCAGGTGCTCCAGGGCGGTATCGATGGCGAGGAATTCCCCCCGGATCTCTTGCACCGCGCTGGCGCGCTTTGCGCCCTCCAGGCCTTCGCGCAGCAAGGCCAGCACTTCGCCGTCTTCCCGCCCGCGCTGGCACTGGTCCTGGTACAGCACCACCTGGTCGAACACGCCGCCGAGGATTTCGGTCTGGCGGCGGATGTCGACGTCGCGGCGGTCGCCGGCGCCGCTGATCACCACCGAGCGGCGCTTGGCCGGCATGCCTTCGATGGCGTCGCACAGGGCCTGGATGGCGTCCGGGTTGTGGCCGTAGTCGGCGATCAGGGTGGCGCCCTTGTAGTCGAACACATTGAAGCGCCCCGGGGCGGTGGCCGCATCGTTGACGAAGGTGGCCAGGCCACGGCGGATCACTTCCCAGTCGATGCCGAGCGCCCATGCCGCCGCGGTGGCCGACATGGCGTTCTCGACCTGGAAGCCGATGGCGCCGCCGCGCGTGAGCGGGATGGAGGACAGCGCGAGGCGGACCTGGGTGTCGCCCTCGGCGGCCACGATATGGCCGTCCTCGACGAACACCACACGCTTGCCTTGCGCGCGGTGCGTGGCCATCACGGGGTTGTTCGTGTCGGCGGTGAAGAAGGTCACGGAGCCGGGGCAGGCATCGGCCATGCGCACCACCATGGGATCGGCCGCGTTGAGCACGGCCATGCCGTGCGGCGCCACGTTCTGCACGATGACGCTCTTGAGCACGGCCAGGTCTTCCACGGTGCTGATGTAGGACAGGCCGAGGTGATCGCCTTCGCCCACATTGGTGACCACGGCGACGTCGCAGCGGTCGAAGGCCAGGCCTTCGCGCAGCAGGCCGCCGCGCGCGGTCTCGAACACGGCGGCGTCCACGTCCGGGTGCATCAGCACATTGCGCGCGCTGCGCGGGCCGCTGCAGTCACCGGTGTCGATGCGCTCGCCCCTGATATAGACGCCGTCGGTGCCCGTCATGCCCATGCGCAGGCCGCTGGAGGCGAGCAGGTGGGTGATCAGGCGGACCGTGGTGGTCTTGCCATTGGTGCCCGACACCGCCACCACCGGGATGCGGCCGTCGTCGCCGTCGGCGAACATGGTGGAGATGATGGCTTCGCCAACCGCGCGGCCTTTGCCGTAGGACGGCTGCAGGTGCATGCGCAGGCCCGGCGCGGCGTTGACCTCGACGATGCCGCCGGCCTGTTCCTCGAACGGCTTGAGCACGGTTTCGCAGACTGCGTCGACGCCGCAGATATCGAGCCCGACCATCTGCGCCGCGGCCACGGCGCGCGCGGCCATGTCGGGGTGCACGTCGTCGGTGACGTCGGTGGCGCTACCGCCGGTGGACAGGTTGGCGTTGTTGCGCAGGACCACGCGGGTGCCCTTGGCCGGCACCGAGTCGGCGGTCAGGTTTTGCTTGGCCAGCGTAGCCAGCGCGATATCGTCGAAACGGATCTTGGTCAGCGAGGTGGCGTGGCCCTCGCCGCGGCGCGGGTCGCGGTTGACCTCGTCGACCAGTTCGCGCACGGTGTGCCTGCCGTCGCCGGTGACCTGCGGCGGATCGCGGCGGGCGGCGGCAACCAGGTGCTTGCCSACCACCAGCAGGCGGAARTCGTGACCGGGGATRTAGCGCTCGACGATCACGTCGGAGCTGATGTCGGCGGCAACCTCGAAGGCAGCGGTGACTTCCTCGCGGGTGCGGATGCGCACGGCCACGCCCTTGCCCTGGTTGCCGTCGCGGGGCTTGACCACCACCGGCGCGTTGATTTCCTGGGCCGCGGCMCAGGCTTCGTCGGCATCCGTCACGGTGCGGCCCAGCGGCACCGGCACGCCGGCGGCGTGCAGCAGGGTCTTGGTGAGGTCCTTGTCCTGCGCGATCGATTCCGAGACCGCGCTGGTCATGTCGGTCTCGGCAGCCTGGATGCGGCGCTGCTTGCTGCCCCAGCCGAACTGCACCATGCTGCCCTGGGTCAGGCGGCGGTAAGGGATGCCGCGAGCCACGCCGGCATAGACGATGGAGCCGGTGCTCGGCCCCAGGCGCACATCCTCGTCGAGCTCGCGCAGGCGATGCAGCGCATCGGCAAGGTCGAAGGGCATGTCGTCGCGCGCGGCGCGGCACAGCGTGGCGGCCAGTTCCAGCGCGAGCCGGCCGACTTCTTCCTCGCTGTACTGGACCACCACCTGGTAGGTGCCGGGTTCGACCGTGGGCGCGGTGCGGCTGAAGCTGACCGGGCAGCCGGCTTCGGCCTGCAGGCGCATCGCCGCGCATTCGAGCGCGTGCGCCAGCGACACCACGCCTTCGTTGTCGTCGGGCCGCAGCGGACCGACTTCGGGAAAGCGCGCGCGCAGGCGCTCTTCGAAGCCAGGCAGCTGGGCCAGGGTGTGGGCCTCGTCCGAACACGAAACGATGGCTTCGATGGCGGTGTGGCGGCACCACAGGTTGGGGCCGCGCAGGGCCCGGATACGTGAGACTTCCATGAAATCAGTTTCCTCTTGGATCCGTTCTTCTGCGGTCCGGATCAGGCGCGGCGGCCCGGCTGGCCCATCCACTGGTGGACCAGGTCGATCGTCGGCAGGGTCGAGCCTTCGTCGCACTGCAGGACCAGCAGGTCGCCGGCCACCACTTGTGCGAGCGCGGCCTCGATGGCCTGGCGGCGCGAGCCTTCGTCGATGATCTTGGTCACGCGGYGGCCTTCGTACAGGCCTTGCTTGAGCAGCGCGCGCGCCTCGGCATCGGGCAGGGGGCTCTCGACGGAGCGGTCCTCGCACAGGAAGACGCGGTCGAACGAGGCGCCCAGCACCTTGCCCTGCTTGACCATGTCTTCGTCGCGGCGCCGCAGTCCGGCGCCGTACGCCACCACGCGGCGTTCGGTCGGGAAGCGCTCCAGCGCCGCCACCAGCGCTTCCAGCGCGGGGGCGTTGTGGGCGTCGTCGATCACCACGATGGCGCCGTTGCGCTCGAACAGCGTGAAGCGGCCCGGCACGTCCACCTGGCCGACGTCGAAGGTCACCACGCCGGCGCGGATCAGGTCGTGCGAGATGCCCAGCGCCCAGCCGGTGGCCACTGCCGCCAGCACGTTCTCGACCTGGAAGGCCACGCGCCCGGCATAGGTCAGGGGGATGGCGGCGACATCGGTCAGCGGCGTCTCGCGGCTGCCGGTGGCCAGCACCACCTTGCCGTCGCGCACATACACGGTGCGGCGGCCGGCCGCGCGGTGCGCGGCGATGGCGGGCAGGTCGGCCGAGAGGCCGAAGAAGATCACGTCGCCATCGCACAGCTCGGCCATCTCGACCACCAGCGGGTCGCGCGCGTTGAGCACGGCCACGCCGCCGTCGAGCACCACGTCGACCTGCGTGCGCAGCACGTTGTACATCTTCTCGACTTCCTCGACGTAGTACTGGCCGAGGTGGTCTGGCACGTCGATATTGGTGACCACGCCGACCTGGCAGCGGTCATAGGCGAGGCCTTCGGAGAGGATGGCGCCGCTGTCGTTCTCGAGCACGGCGGCATCGACCGCGCGGTTCATCAGGATGCGGTGCGCGGCGTCCCAGTTGGCGCAATCGCCGCCTTCGACCCGGCGGCGGTCGAGGTAGAGGCCGTCGCTGCAGGCCAGGCCGGTGTGCTTGCCGGACAGTTGCAGCAGGCGCGCCACCAGCTTGGCCACCACGGTCTTGCCATTGGTGCCGGTGATGCCCACCACCGGGATGCGGCCGTTGTCGTCGCCTTCGCCGGCGGGGAACAGGTGGTCCACCACCGCGCGCCCGACCGGGCGCGCTTCGCCGTTGGAGGGCTTGAGGTGCATCAGCAGGCCGGGGCCGGCATTGACCTCGACGATGGCGCCGCGCTGCTCGGCCAGCGGGCGCGAGATGTCTTGCGCCACCAGGTCGACGCCGGCGATGTCCAGGCCCACCACGCGGGCGGCCAGCGAGGCATGCGCGGCCACGCTCGGGTGCACGCGGTCGGTCACGTCGAAGGCGACATTGCCGTTGCGCTGGATCAGCACGTGCTTGCCTTCCGGCGGCACGGAGGCGGCGTCGTAGCCCTGGCGCTTGAGTTCGAGGCGCGCGGCGGAATCCAGGCGCACCTTGTTGAGCGGGTGGTCCTCGGTGCTGCCGCGGCGCGGATCCGAATTGATCTGCAGCTCGATCAGCTCGTCGATGGTCGACTTGCCGTCGCCGGTCACGCTGGCGGTCTCGCCCATGGCGGCGGCGACCAGGCGGCCGCCCACCACCAGCAGGCGGTGTTCGTTGCCGAGCACGAAGCGCTCGACGATGACGCCGCTGCCTTCGTCGATGGCCACCGCATAGGCGGTCTCGACTTCTTCGCGCGTGGTCAGGTTGGTGAACACGCCGCGGCCGTGGTTGCCGTCATACGGCTTGACCACCACCGGCACGCCGATGTCCTCGGCGGCGTCCCAGGCGTCGGCGGCACTTTCCACCAGGCGGCCTTCGGGCACGGGCACGCCGCAGGATTCGAGCAGGCTCTTGGTCAGGTCCTTGTCGCGCGAGATGCTCTCGGCGATGGCGCTGGTGCGGTCGGTCTCGGCGGTCCAGATGCGGCGCTGGCGGCTGCCGTAGCCGAGCTGCACCAGGTTGCCTTCGGACAGGCGCAGGGCGGGGATGTCGCGGTCATCGGCGGCATCGACGATGCAGGCGGTGCTCGGGCCCAGGCAATGCCGGTCGACCAGGCGGCGCAGGTGGTCCACGGTCTCCTGGACGTCGTAGGGACGGTCCTCRATGGCAGCCATSACCAGGTCGCGSGCGGYGAACAGGGCGGCGCGGGTGACKTCYTCGTGCCAGGCCCGCACGATCACCTTGTAGACGCCGCGGATCGGGGTCTCGCGCGCCTTGCCGAAGCCGCCGGGCATGCCCGCCAGGTTCTGCAGTTCAAGCGTGACGTGTTCCAGGATATGGCCCGGCCAGGTGCCTTCCTTGAGGCGCTGGAGGAACCCGCCGCGCTCGCCGATGCTGCAGCGGTGCTCGATCAGCGAGGGCAGCCAGGTCGACAGGCGTTCGTAGAATCCCGGGATAGTGTTGGAGGGAAAATCCTCCAGTTCCCCGATATCGACCCACGCCTCCAGCACGGGCCGATATGTCCACATATTCGGGCCGCGCAGCGACATGACATCGAAAATCTCAATGTCCTTCTTTTTCATTGATTTAGCTTGAGGCAGTGGGCGAGTGCCCGAGAAATAGAAGCCTAACCTTTCACTAACGTTACAACGGTCAGCCGGTTGACTTTCTTGATTAAAAAGCGATTGTGCAATGCATCAGGACGCCCGTGCGTTTGGCCTTATGTATACTGCGGGCAAATTGACGGGCCGCCAGAGCGTGCCCGCCCTAAATTGTTTCAAGTTATGTCCATGCCAGGGACGCAGCATGCCGTGCCAACGATGACCCGACCTTCCTTGCCCGCGATTGATACCGACGCCCAGAACGAACCGTGGCGCAACGAACTCGGCACCCGCCTGGTGCCCGGCGAGGCCGTGCTGGCCTGGCTGGAGGTGGATCTCGACGCGAGGCTGCATTTTACCCAAGGCTGGGTACTTGTGACGGATCGTCGTCTGCTGGCACGCACGCCGGGCCAGGATGACTGGCAGGAATGGGCCATCGAGGCCGGATTATCGCTGCATCACATCGATCATGCCGGCGTCGGCACGCTCGAACTGCAGGGCGCCGGGCGGGTGCTGGCCAGCTGGCGCTACACGCTGGGCCACAACCCGGCCGCGCTGCGCCTGATCGACCAGTTCCATGCCCAGCGCGACCTCACGCAATCGGGCCGGCTGGGGCTGGCCGGTGCCGAGACCGAGAACATCTGCCCGACCTGCAAGGCGCCGCTGGCGCCGGACGACGAACAATGTCCGCAATGTAGCCGCGACCTGGAAACGCCGCCTTCGACGTGGGCACTGCTGCGTTTGTGGCGCTTTGCCCGGCCGTACCGCTTCGAATTGCTGGCCGGTTTCCTGCTGACGCTGCTGTCGACGGCCGCCACGCTGGTGCCGCCGTACCTGACCATGCCGCTGATGGACAATGTCCTGATTCCGTACCAGAACGGCGTGCCGATCGACCATGACCGGGTCAAGCTCTACCTGGCCGGCCTGCTGGGCGCCGCGCTGGTGGCGTGGAGCCTGGGATGGGCGCGCACCTACCTGCTGGCGCGCGTATCCGAGCGCATCGGCGCCGACCTGCGCACCACCACCTACGAACACCTGCTGCGCCTGTCGCTGGAGTATTTCGGCGGCAAGCGCACCGGCGACCTGATGGCCCGCATCGGCTCGGAGAGCGACCGCATCTGCGTGTTCCTGTCGTTGCATCTGCTGGATTTCGCCACCGACGTGCTGATGATCGTCATGACGGCGGCCATCCTGATTTCCATCAATCCGTGGCTGGCGCTGGTGACGCTGGTGCCGCTGCCGTTCATCGCGTGGATGATCCACCTGGTGCGCGACCGCCTGCGCCACGGCTTCGAGAAGATCGACCGGATCTGGTCCGAGATCACCAACGTGCTGGCCGATACCATCCCGGGCATCCGCGTGGTGAAGGCTTTCGCCCAGGAAAAGCGCGAAGTGGAGCGTTTCCGCGAGGCCAACCGACACAACCTGGCGATCAACGACCGCGTCAACGCGGTATGGTCGGTGTTCACGCCGACCGTCACGCTGCTCACCGAGATCGGCCTGCTGGTGGTGTGGATCTTCGGCATCTGGCAGGTGTCGCATAACGCCATCACGGTCGGCGTGCTGGTGGCCTTCCTGACCTATATCAGCCGCTTCTACACGCGCCTGGATTCGATGAGCCGCATTGTCTCGGTCACGCAGAAGGCGGCCGCGGGCGCCAAGCGCATCTTCGACATCCTCGACCATGTATCGAGCGTGCCGGAGCCGGTGCGTCCGGTGCACCTGGAGCGCGTGGAAGGCGCAATCGAGCTGCGCGACCTGGGCTTCCGCTATGGCAACCGTGCCGTGATCCGCGGGCTCAACCTGTCGATCGCGCCGGGCGAGATGATCGGCCTGGTGGGGCACAGCGGTTCGGGCAAGAGCACGCTGGTCAACCTGATCTGCCGCTTCTATGACGTCTCCGAAGGGGCGATCCGCGTCGACGGCGTGGATATCCGCTCGCTGCCGGTGTCGGAGTTCCGTCGCCATATCGGGCTGGTGCTGCAGGAGCCGTTCCTGTTCTTCGGCACGATTGCCGAGAACATCGCCTACGGCAAGCCGGGCGCGACCCGCGAGGAAATCATCGGCGCCGCGCGCGCGGCCCACGCGCACGAATTCATCCTGCGCCTGCCGCACGGCTACGATTCGCTGGTGGGCGAGCGCGGGCAGGCGCTGTCCGGCGGCGAGCGCCAGCGCATCTCGATCGCGCGCGCGCTGCTGATCAACCCGCGCGTCCTGATCATGGACGAGGCCACCTCGTCGGTGGATACCGCCACCGAGAAGGAGATCCAGAAGGCGCTGGACAACCTGGTGCAGGGCCGCACTACCATCGCCATCGCGCACCGCCTCTCCACGTTGCGCAAGGCGGACCGGCTGGTGGTGATGGACCGCGGGCAGATCGTGGAAGTGGGCGGGCACGAAGAGCTGCTGGCCCGCGAAGGCGCCTACTACAAGCTCTACCAGGCGCAGGCCCGCAATGTCGACACCGACGCGGACCAGGATCTCGATACCGCCGAAGCGGTCAACGTGTAAGCAGGCGGCACTCATGCAGAAACACGAGCAGCAAAACGATCAACACGCCGTTCAACAAGCCGTTCAACAAGTCGATTTCAAGCTCTCCCGCAATGCCTTCGGCCGCCTGGTGATGACCATGGCGGACGGTGTCGTGCACGAAGGCGTGGTACCCGTGCGCGCGTTCCCCATTGCCGCGCCCGACGACGGCGTGGGCATGATCAGTACCGATGGCCGCGAGCTGGCCTGGCTGCCGCGCCTGGACAGCTTGCCCGCGCCGCTGCGCGAGCTGATCGAGGCCGAACTGGCCAGCCGCGAATTCATGCCCGAGATCCGCCGCATCCGTTCGGTGTCGACGTTCGCCACGCCCAGTACCTGGGAAGTCGAAACCGATCGCGGCATCACCTCGCTGGTGCTGCGCGGCGAAGAAGACATCCGCCGCCTGGCCGGCTCCACGCTGCTGATCTCCGACAGCCACGGCATCCACTACCTGGTACGCAACCTCACCGGCCTGGACAAGGCCAGCCGCAAGATACTCGACCGCTTCCTCTGAGCGCGCCGCCCGCGGCGCCGTGCATGCGGCCGGCAGCTGGCGCTCAATGCTTGCCGGTGAAGATCACGCCGGCCTGGCGGTCTGCGCGCATGGCGAACAGGTAGAGCTGGCCCAGGGTCGGCAGGCTGTGCGTGGTGGTCGGATCGTAGTAGGCGATACCCGTCATGGTCGTATTCGGATAGCGGCACGGCGCCGCGCCGAACTGCAGGTTCACGTTGTAGACCTTGCCCTGGCGCCGTGGCGTCGCGGTGCCGGTGAAGGTGCAGCCCGCGCCGGCGCTGACAGTGATGTTGCCCGTGGCATCGATATGCATGGCGATGCCGTCCGAACGCATGCCGGTGGTGTCGAGTGCCACCGCATTGCCCGCGTAGTCGCCTTGCAGCCCGTCGACGGTGGCGATGTAGTTGTAGTCGGTGCTGTAGTTGGCGGTGAACGATGTCTTGCGGGCGTTGCGGTAGGTCAGCTGCGTCTGCATCAGCGAACTGGGCACGAAGCGGCCGGTGAAATCGGCTGCCGCGAGGTTGTAGCCGGCAGCCTCGAGATTGAAGTCGAGCCCGTTGTTGTTGGTGGTGAGCGTATCGGCGTTGGTGCTGTAGTTGCCGGTGATGACGCCCATCGGTACGTCGGGTACGCCCGGGGACGAGTAGAAGATGTAGAAGGCGTTCTCGTCGAGCACGAGCACATTGACCCGCTGCCCATCCGGGGTAAAGCCGTTGAAGATGCCCGTGCCGATGGCATTGGTATCAGGTGCTGCCGGCACGGCCGGCGTGGTGGGCGTGGTCGGGGTCGTCGTGGCGGCCGGGGGCGTGCGTACCACCGCCAGCCCGCTATCGTTGTCGCCCGATCCGCCACATCCTGCGAGGGTCAGCGCGATCCCTGCAGCCCCGAAGATTCTCTTCATGTTGTCCGTTGCCCGTTCCTGTGTGCCGGGGCAAAGCCGACGCCGCCAGCCGGTCGAAAAAAATATCGACTGTAACAGATGATTACAATTTGCCGGCGAAGGCGGGGGATAGGGGACGGACCGGCAGGGCGCCGCCATTTTCGTGCGGCGTCGGCCAAAAGAAAGGCGCCCGCACTGGATGAGGCAGGCGGGCGCTGGAGGGATGCTCCGGAACGGCCGGTTTAAGGCAGGCCGGAAGGCCGACCCGGCTGGTATGCCGGGATGGCCTGGGGAGATCATGCCCCCTTCGCCAGCAAATGTGAATCAGACGACTCTCATTGTGCTGGGAAATTTTCGGCGCCGCGGGCGGCGGTGCGCGATGGCCTGCGACATGATGCCGGCACGATAGGGTGCCGGACACGGGGTGCCAGATATGGGGCCGGATATGGGCCCCGATATGGCGTCTACCATGGCCCCCGATTATGTCGGCCCCAAAAAATAAAACCCCGGGGATACGATCCTCGGGGTTTTGCATGATCCCGGCAATAACCGGAATCGAATATTGGTGGAGCCGGCGGGAATCGAACCCGCGTCCGCAAGCCCTCCACAGAGAGTTCTACATACTTAGTTCTGTCATTTGATTTAACCGGTGCATCGCGGACGAACACGCTCTACAACGACGAGTCACTAGATTTTCGTCCCCGGGTTCGTGACTCACCTGGGGCTTATCTGACGTAAATGACCTCGCGTAGTCTTGCGACTCTAGCCCGTCAGCGAGCCAGTGCGAGGACGGCCGCAATTAAGCGGCCAGTGCGTAACGTTCGTCGTTAGCAGTTATTGCATTCCCATTGATTAACGAGGTGACGGGTCCTCGGTATGCCCTCCACTGCTTTGTAACCCACGTCGAAACCAGGTCGGCCCCGTGTGAACAGTGTCAAGGAGTGGAATTGTACTCCGTTGTCGACCCGGCGTGTTGTCCCGCACGCGGCGCGTCGTCTCTATCGGCGCCGCGCGGCCGGTGTCAGCAGGGCGATCAGTTCGCTCGGATGGCGCACCAGATAATCGGCGCCCCATTCTTCGGGCGGCTCGCCTTCGCCGCAATAGCCGTAGGCGGCCGTGATGGTGGCCATGCCGGCCGCCTTGCCGGCCTGGATGTCGCGCAGGTCGTCTCCGACATACACGCAGCGCGCCGGCGCGACGCCGCTGACTTCAGCGGCGTGCAGCAGCGGGGCGGGATGAGGCTTGGCGTGCGGCGTGGTGTCGCCGCTGACCACGGCCGAGGCGCGCGGCGCCAGGCCAATCGCGGCCACCAGCGGGGCGGTGAAGCGGGTGATCTTGTTGGTGACGATACCCCAGCGGATGCCGGCCGCCTCGAGCGCGTCCAGCACCTCGCCCATGCCTTCGAAGAGATGGGTATGCACGGCGATATCCGCCTCGTAGTAGTCGAGGAAGGTATCGCGCAAGGCGGGAAACTCGGGGTCGGCGGGGCTCTTGCCGAAGGCCGCGCCGATCAGGCCCCGTGCGCCGTGCGATGCCACCGGGCGGAGCTTTTCATAAGCCACGGGCGGGCGACCGTGCTCGGTGACCAGCCGGTTGGCCGCCGCGGCGAGATCGGGGGCGGTGTCGGCAAGGGTGCCGTCGAGATCGAAGAAGACTGCGTCGAATGTCTGCATGTTCAGGCGGGCCGGCGGAATGCCATCAGGTAGTTCACGTCGGTGTCGCGGCCCAGCGAATAGACCTGGGTCAGCGGGTTGTAGCTCATGCCGCGCATCTCGATCAGCTCCAGGCCCGCATTGCGGGCGTAGCGCGCCAGTTCCGACGGCGTGATGAACTTGTCGTAGTCGTGCGTGCCGCGCGGCAGCATCTTGAGCACGTATTCGGCGCCGACCACGGCCAGCAGGTAGGCCTTGAGGTTGCGGTTGATGGTGGAGAAGAACACCGTGCCGCCGGGCCGCACCAGCGTGGCGCAGGCGCGCACGATGGACTGCGGGTCGGGCACATGTTCGAGCATCTCCATGCAGGTCACCACGTCGACGCTGGCGGGCATGCGCGCGGCAAGCGCTTCGGCGGCGATCTCCTCGTAAGTCACGGATACGCCGGACTCCAGGCTGTGCAGGTCGGCAACCCGCAGCGCCTTGGTGGACAGGTCGATGCCGCGCACGGTGGCGCCGCTGCGCGCCATGCTCTCGGCCAGGATGCCGCCGCCACAGCCGATGTCCAGCACCTGCTTGCCGTTCAGCCCGGCAATGCCGTCAATCCAGTCCAGGCGCAGGGGATTGAGTTCGTGCAGCGGCTTGAACTCGCTTTCCGGGTCCCACCAGCGGTGGGCCAGTTCGCTGAACTTGTCGATTTCCCGGGCGTCGGCATTCTTGCCGAGCAGGGTGGTTTCAACGGTCGGGTGGTGCGGCGGGGAGATCTGCGTCATGGGGTTTGGCGCGCGGCCGGTGCGGCAGCGAGAAAGCGGAGGGTATGCTGCACTGTATCAAAAAAAAAGCCCAGCTTGCGCTGGGCTTTTCTTCATCGGAAAGAATCCGATTAACGTGCGCTGCGGGTGCCGACCACTTCGACTTCCACGCGGCGGTTCG
This sequence comes from Cupriavidus sp. 05N40, assembly GCF_056397305.1. NCBI lineage: Bacteria > Pseudomonadati > Pseudomonadota > Betaproteobacteria > Burkholderiales > Burkholderiaceae > Cupriavidus > Cupriavidus sp. 05N40. The sequence continues at coordinate 2,905 of NZ_JBFTND010000076.1, read as the reverse complement.
GCTGCTGGCAGGCGATTTGCGCCTTGCGGTTGCCCTTGCACGACTTCGGGTCAACCTTCAGCTGACGCTTGCCCTTGCCTTCCGTGTAGACACGGTTGGCTTCCACGCCCTTGCTCACCAGATAGGCCTTGACGGCTTCAGCACGGCGGATCGACAGGCGATCGTTGTACTTGTCCGAACCGAACGAGTCGGTGTGGCCAACGGCGATGATGACTTCCAGGGTGATGCCGGACAGCTTGGAGCCCAGGTCGTCCAGCTTTGCCTTGCCTTCGGGCTTCAGCACGGCCTTGTCGAAATCGAACAGGGTGTCAGCAGCGAACGTGACCTTCTCGCTGGAAACAACCGGAGGAGCAACCGGAGCCGGCGGCGGAGCTACCGGAGCGACCGCCGGAGCCAGGGCGCCGTCGCACAGGGCGTTGGCCGTGGCCGGGGTCCACGAACTGTCGCGCCAGCAGAGCTCGTTCGTGCCGTTCTTCCACACGTACTCGCTCGTACCGTTGCCCCAGTTATCGTTCACAGCCTTCTTTTCGTAGGGGACGGACTGGGCTTGAGCGGATGCAGCCATTACTGCGGTAGCTGCAACGAGCGCGAGCTTGGCAAATTTTTTCATATTTCTCCTCTCAGGATGAGATCACCGCAGGGTTACTGCGAGCAAATGGACGGAAACAAGTCATACATTCTTCGGAGTATAACATTCTCGATGCGGTGTATGCTCCACTTCGAACAATGTCTGGCTCTTCGCTGGGGAATTGTGCCACAAGGGTCGTTTCCTAAGAAGTAAATATATTCGATTCCATCAATGGGTTTTAGGCCTGTGGTGTTTGTGCAACATGGCCCTTGCGATGCCCGCAAACCCTTGCCTGGCCGGGCTTGCAGGTTTTTGGTCCCGCTTCCGGGCGGCGCTTCCGGGCCCCGCCGGAGGCCCGGAACCGGGGGTTGCCGCAGCCGCGGGGGAGGGGTGCCGGGCATGTTAGAATGCCACGTTGCCCAGCTGTCAGACGCCGTCCCGGCGAATGGCGATTCACATGGGCGCCTTCTGTTTAAATTCGCCGCATAACCCACGCCGCAATGGATCAATTCGCCAAAGAAACCCTTCCGGTCTCCCTAGAAGAGGAAATGCGCCGCTCCTATCTCGATTACGCGATGAGCGTGATTGTCGGGCGCGCGCTTCCCGATGTGCGGGATGGCCTGAAACCGGTACACCGGCGTGTGCTCTATGCGATGCATGAGCTTAACAACGACTGGAACCGGCCGTACAAGAAATCGGCGCGTATCGTGGGGGACGTGATTGGTAAGTATCACCCCCACGGCGACACCGCTGTGTACGATACGATCGTCCGCATGGCGCAGAATTTTTCGCTGCGATACATGCTGGTCGATGGCCAGGGTAATTTCGGCTCGGTGGACGGTGATAACGCCGCCGCGATGCGTTATACCGAAATCCGCCTTTCCAAGATTGCCCACGAGATGCTGCTGGACATCGACAAGGAAACTGTCGATTTCGGGCCGAATTACGACGGCTCCGAAAATGAGCCGCTGATTCTGCCGGCGCGCATCCCCAATCTGCTGATTAATGGCTCGTCGGGTATCGCGGTGGGTATGGCCACCAATATTCCCCCGCACAATCTCAATGAGGTCGTCGACGGCTGTCTGCACCTGCTGCGTAATCCGCAGGCCACGGTGGACGAGCTGATCGAGCTGATCCCGGCGCCGGACTTCCCGACCGCCGGCATCATCTACGGCATCCAGGGCGTGCGCGAGGGCTACCGCACCGGCCGCGGCCGCGTGGTGATGCGCGCCAAGACGCACTTCGAGGATATCGACCGCGGCCAGCGCCAGGCGATCATCGTCGACGAGCTCCCCTACCAGGTCAACAAGCGCACGCTGCTCGAGCGCATCGCCGAGCTGGTGACCGACAAGAAGGTCGAGGGCATCTCGGATATCCGCGACGAATCCGACAAGTCCGGCATGCGCGTGGTGATCGAGCTCAAGCGCAACGAAGTGCCGGAGGTGGTGCTCAACAATCTCTACAAGCACACCCAGCTGCAGGACACCTTCGGCATSAACATGGTGGCGCTGGTCGACGGCCAGCCGCGCCTGCTGAACCTGCGCCAGATGCTGGAGTGCTTCCTGTCGCACCGGCGCGAAGTGGTGACCCGCCGCACCGTGTTCGAGCTGCGCAAGGCGCGCGAGCGCGGCCACGTGCTGGAAGGCCTGGCGGTTGCGCTGGCCAATATCGACGAGTTCATCGCCATCATCAAGGCTGCGCCCACCCCGCCCATCGCCAAGCAAGGGCTGATGAACAAGGCGTGGGATTCGAGCCTGGTGCGCGAGATGCTGGCGCGCGCCGAAGGCGATACGCCGGGCGGCCGTGCCTCTTATCGTCCGGATGGCCTGCCCGCCATCTTCGGCATGCAGGCCGACGGCCTGTACCGCCTGTCCGATTCGCAGGCCCAGGAAATCCTGCAGATGCGCCTGCAGCGCCTGACCGGCCTGGAGCAGGACAAGATCGTGCAGGAGTACCGCGACGTGATGGCGGTGATCTCCGACCTGCTCGACATCCTGTCGCGCCCCGAGCGGATCAGCACCATCATCGTCGAAGAGCTCACCGCCATCCGCACCGAGTTCGGCGACCTGCGCCGCTCGCACATCGAGCTCAACGCGACCGAGCTCGATACCGAGGACCTGATCACGCCGCAGGACATGGTGGTGACGCTGTCCCACAGCGGCTATATGAAGAGCCAGCCGATTTCCGAGTACCGCGCGCAGAAGCGTGGCGGGCGCGGCAAGCTGGCTACCACCACCAAGGAAGACGACTGGATCGACACGCTGTTCGTGGCGAACACGCACGACTACATCCTGTGCTTCTCGAACCGCGGCCGGCTCTACTGGCTCAAGGTGTACG
>NZ_JBFTND010000075.1:0-30544 GCF_056397305.1 Cupriavidus sp. 05N40 | reverse complement strand
ATCCAGGTCCCACCAATTGCACAGCTTCAGCGCGACCCCCGATCGGCGCCTGGCGAAGCTGGCCTCGGCGTAGATCTCGGAGAAGGCCGCTTCAATCGACGCGATGTTGCCGCCGTGGCCGTTGAGAAACAGGATTCTCTCGAATCCATGGACGGCCAGTGAGCGCGTCCAGTCGCCAATGGCGGCGATAAAGGTCGAAGGGCGAAGCGAAATGGTGCCGGGAAAGCCCAGATGATGCTGGGCCATGCCGATATTGAAGGTGGGGGCGATCAGGATATCGGCGGTCTTCTGGGCTTCGTGCGCGATGATCTCCGGGCACAGCCAGTCGGTACCCAGGAGGCCGGTGGGGCCGTGCTGCTCGTTCGAACCGATCGGCACCACGATTGTGCGGCTGCGCTCCAGAAATTGCCCTATTTCAGCCCAGGTGGATAAGTGTAAAAGCATTTGAAGTCCTCTGTTCAGCCGGTTCCCACTGAAACGCGGCGCATTGGTTTTCCGGCGGCAGTGAACGGTTCACTGCCTTTTTGGCAGCCGGTTGGCGACGAGCAGGATCGAGCCGATCATGGACATGCACGCCAGGACCAGCAGGCCGAGATGCATGTTGCCGGTCGCTGTCTTGGTCCATCCGATGATCGCTGGCCCCCAGAAGCCACCGGACAATCCAATGGTATTGATGAGGGCGATACCGCCCGCTGCTGCGTCACCCTTGATGTACTCGGCGGGAATGGCCCAGAACACCGTGTACGCCATGAACAGCATGGTCGTGGCGAGTGTCAGCAGAACAAGAGTCACCAGCAGATTGCCGTCCGACAAGATCGACGAAGCGAGCAGTATCGCGGCGAGGATTGCCGGCACCGCGCTGTGATAACGCCGCTCGCCGTATCTGTCCGACCGGCGGCCGATGAAATACATCCCGAGGGCGGCCCCCACATAGGGGATGGACGAATACCAGCCGAGTTGAATCGTATCGTTGATGCCCTGCGCTTTCAGCATCGTCGGCAGCCAGAAGCTGATGGCGTAGATGGCCGCAATGATGCAGAAGTACGCGAACGCAAGCATGTAGACTCTCGGGTCCCGCGCAACCGCCTTGAAGGAATGGCCTCGTGCCGCCGACGTCCCGAGTTCGGCCGCGAGCATGCGCTTCTCGTCTGCGCTCAGCCAGGCGGCATCCGCGGGTCGATTCGACAGAAGGAAGAGCGCCAGTATGCCGAGCAGTATGCATGGCAGTCCCTCGATCAGGAACATCCACTGCCAGCCGGCGAGAGCGCCACTACCGGAGAGCGTGGTCATCAACCACGCCGAGACCGGCCCGCCGACAATGCCGCCGATCGGACCCGCGAGAAATACGATCGCGATGGCACGGGCCATGCGCGCCGGGCCGTACCAGCAAGACAGGTAATAGATCATGCCGGGCGCGAAACCCGCCTCGAAAACGCCAAGCAGGAAACGCATGGCATAGAACATCGGCACGTTGCGTACGAAAAGCATGCACGCCGAAGTGATACCCCACAGGATCAGAATGCGGCTGAACGTCTTCCTTGCCCCGACTCTCGGCAACATCAGGTTGCTGGGCAGTTCGAACAGCACATAGCCCAGGAAGAAGATGCCGGCGCCAACCCCGTAGGCGGCATCGGAAAAGCCCAGGGCACTCTGCATCTCCAGCTTGGCAAAGCCGACATTGACGCGATCAAGGTAGGCGAAGAGGTAACAGATCAGCAGAAATGGCAGCAATCGCCAGTTGAGCTTGTCGTAGAGGGCCACGACATCGTCCCGTCCATTCGCGGTCTGAATTGCTTGCATGCCTGTCTCCAATCATCAATGTTCTTCTGGGCCCTTCGGGTCCATCCATATTGGCAAGGCCGGGTTGATCCAGCAAGAGCAACTATGCTTACGTTTCGTTGCCCGACGAGCAACGCAGAAGGGGCGTGCGGAAGAGAAGTGCAGCAGGCGGAGCGTGAGGGCGGGACCGCGCGTTTCCGTGACGCCATTCTTGCCGGACGACTCGACGGCGGCCAGAGCGCCGGTCACTAAGGCGTTCCCGGGCGCCGCTGTCCGGCGCCTGTGCATCCCGCCTCGATAACGGAGCCTGCGATGTCCGTCGAAAAGGCGCTCTGCGGTGGCAGTGCTGCGGCAACAGGAGGCCGTGATGGCCGTGCCATGGTCCCGGGGCGCGCTCGACGATAGCCACGCATGGGGAGGCCCGCCAGCCGGCGGCTTCCCGCCAGGGCACCATCTCTGCCGCGCGGCAGAGACTCCCGCCGTGCCCCGAAGGCCAAGGCCCTAGAACCGGTGGCGCACCCCGACCACGGCGCCCAGCTGGCTCATGCCGGGCTGCACGTTATAGACCGCCGTCGCGCCGGAGCCGCTGTTGTAGCCGTTGACGCCCAGGTACGATTTGTCCTTGTTGAGGGCATACGACACCGACGCGTAGAGGTCGGTACGCTTGCTGAATGCGTAGTCGCCCGTCACCACGAACTGCCACGGGTCCGATCCGGTCTGGCGGAAATCCTGGTAATAGGCCGCGCCGGTCACCGAGAATGCCGGCGTCAGCTTGTACCCCAGGCCGAGCCAGTAGAAGCTCGAGCCGGCATTGGCCGCTTGCGCGCCGGGCAGGGTGGCACCATTGAATGCCTTGGCGAGGCGATACCCCGCGAAGACCTTGGCGGGGCCCGCCGCGTACGTACCGGCCACCGCATAGCGCCGCAGGACCGGCGCCTGATTGCCCGGGGTGCCCACATGCGCGTCGTCATAGGCCACGCCCACGGAAACGGGGCCCTCGGCATAGCTGAGGTAGGCGCCGTAATCGCGTCCGAATACGGCGCTGCCGCCCACCTCGCTGCCATTGGACTGGAACGAATACAAGGCGGAGGCGGTCAGCCCCCCGAACCGGCCGACATACTTCACGGCATTGTCCGCGCGCGCGCCGAACTCGGGCGCGATCCCCAGGATGCCGTAGTGGTCGGCCAATGATGCCGGGTCATAGAGGTTGCCGAAGTCGCGCAATGCCGTCTGCTGCCGGCCCAGCAGCAGCGAGCCATACCGGCTTTCGGTGCCGACGTAGGCATTGCGGCYGAACAGGCGGCCGCCCTGGCCCCCGTTGCCGGTATCCAGGTCGAAGCCGCTCTCCAGCACGAAGACTGCCTTCAGCCCGCTGCCCAGATCCTCCGCGCCGCGCACGCCCCAGCGCGATCCCGACTGGTTCCCGGAACTCAGCCGCCAGAGACTGTCTCCCGCGCGTCCTGCGTGGCTGTTGTACTCGATACCGGCATCGGCGACACCGTACAGGGTGACGCCGGATTCGGCGTATGCGGCGCTGGCTACCGCGGATGCGGCGACTACCGCGAGTGTCTTCTTCATCGGATTTCCAATTGTCGTCTGTGGCTCTTCATTTCGGGAAAAGGCGATAGGAATCGCCGGCAGGAATCGCGGCCATCCGGCTCCGGATGGCCGCGGCGGTGCATGCCCGCCCTGTTCCTGCCCGCCGGCCACGCGGCGGCCAGGCAGGCGCGAGCCATGCCGTGCGCGCGTGCCGGGGCACGTGCAATTTGACGGCGGGCGTGTATCCGCCCTGTTTCCGCAAGCGAGAGAAATTGAAACCTTGTTTGTCTGTCGGCCCGGTAGATACAAGGCGATACAAGGCGATACAAGAAGACGTGCCGGCGCGGGCCTGGCAGAAAAATGGCGTGGAAACGGCGGACCCGACCTCAATGGCGAGGACTATCGGCGACGACTGGCCACCCGCGAAAGCCTCGACACGCTGATCCTCGCTGCGCGCCAGCGAGAGCGGCGCGCAGCGCCTTCGACGTCCGAAGTCCCCAGTTCGGTCGCCGGGCGAGCGCCCGGCCGGCGCATGCCCCTCGCCAGACGCCGCGGGCGCTGCCGGCATCGCGACGCATGCCGCGTCGTGTCAGACAAGCACCGATGGCAAAGCCGCGGCACCTGCGCAAAATGGAGCCATCGCGGTTTCCGGGAGACGCAATGTCAACGCACTACCTTCATGTCAGGCCCTACGGCGATGGCTGGGACGTGATCCACGACGGCGCCCGCTACGCGAATTCCCACCACGACACGCAGGAAGCCGCCATCCGCGCTGGCACGCGGGACGCGCGCCGCGAGCACGTGGAATTGCTGATCCATGAGATGGACGGCCGCATCTGCGACCAGTGCCTGCTCTACCAGGACTACCAGGACTATCAGGACTACCAGGAGGCGTTCGCCCCGGCTTGAGCCTTTCCCTCGCCGTCATCTGGCTGCAGGCGCCAGGCGCCGGCAGGCGATCACTCCGCCAGCCGCGCTCCGGGCCACAGCCGCACGGCCAGCGCGGCGCCCGCGGTGGCTGTGGACAGGGCCGTGACGGCCATCCATCCCCAATGCGCGAGCAGCATGCTGCCCAGCGCGGCGCCGGTAGCCATCCCGACGAACATCCCCCCGAACAGCACCGCATTGAGACGGCTGCGCGCGCCCGGCTCGATGCTGTAGACGATGGTCTGGTGCGCAACCAGCGTCACCTGCACGCCGAGGTCGAAGCCCAGCGCGCTGACTGCGATCAGCCAGAGCCGCGCATGCGGCGCCAGCAGGGGCGAGAACAGCATCCCGGCGAAGGACACCGCGGTCAGCACGGCGCCCAGGCGCGTCACCAGTTCCGGCCCCTTGCGGTCAGCCAGGCGCCCGGCCAGCGGCGCGGCAAGCGCCCCGGCCGCGCCGGCCAGGCCGAACGAGCCGGCCGCGGCGCTGCCCAGGTGGAACGGCGCGCCGTGCAGCATGACCGCCAGCGTGGACCAGAACGCGCTGAAACCCACGGATAGCAGCCCCTGCGCCAGCGCCGCCCGGCGCAATGCGCCGTGCTTGCGCCACAGCTTGCCCAGCGAGCCCAGCAGCGCGCGGTACGACAGGTGCGTGGTGGGCTTGAAACGCGGCAGGGCGCGCCAGGCCACGGCGCCGATCACCGCAATGCTCGCCGCCGCCATCACGAACATGATGCGCCAGCCGAAATGCTCCGCCACGAAACCGCTGGCCACGCGCGACAGCAGGATGCCCAGCAGCAGCCCAGTCATCACGGTGCCGACCACCTTGCCGCGATGCGATTCGGGCGCGAGCGTGGCGGCGGCCGGCACGATGTCCTGCGCCATGGTTGCGGCCAGGCCCGTCGCCAGGCTGGCCGCCAGCAGCAGCCAGATGCCCGAGGCCGCGCCGCTGACCAGCAACGCGGCGCTGAGCACCGCCGCCTTGGCCAGGATGATGCGCCGGCGGTCGTAGCGGTCCCCCAGCGGGGCCAGCAGCAGGATCCCCAGTGCATAGCCCAGCTGGGTCAGCGTAGGCACCAGGCCCACCATGGAATCGGACGCGCCGATATCGCCGCTCAGGACCCCCAGCATGGGCTGGCTGTAATAGAGCGATGCCACCGCCAGCCCGGCGCCCGCCGCAAGCAGCAGGATCAGCCTGGCCGGAAGTTGTGGCGTATCGCTCGTTTGATGGGGGGCGGCGCCGTCTGCCGCGCGGCTGGTGGCGCTTGCGGGCATGGCTTGCGTGGAGGACATGGTGTTTACCCTTGACTTGAAATCGAGACCCGAGTTTGCCGTTGCGGCGTGTCCCGCGGTAGTACCGCCCTCCGCACAACTGATATACGCTTCGCGTATGACAAAAGCCGCCCTGCCCGCATCTCCCCGCGCTGCCACGCCCGCGGCCGCCATGGACCGCATCGAACTGATGCAGACCTTCGTGCGCATCGTGGAGGCCGGCAGCCTTTCCGCCGCCGCCGCGCAGATGGGCACCACGCAGCCCACCGTGAGCCGCCGCCTGCAGGTGCTGGAGCGCTCGCTCGGCGTGCGCCTGCTGCACCGCTCCACGCATGCGATGAAGCTGACCGAGGACGGCGTGCGCTGCTATGACCGCGCCAAGGAACTGGTAGCCGGCTGGGAGGCGTTCGAGGCGGACCTGCGCGGCGCGCGTGACGAGCCGGAGGGCACGCTGCGCGTGGTGGTGCCCCATGCCTTCGGCCAGGAACAGCTGGTGGGCCCGCTCGCGCAGTACCTGGGACGCCACCCGCGCGTGAACGTGGAATGGCTGCTGCACGACCGCACCCCCGACTTCATCGCCGACGGCATCGACTGCGCCATCCATGTGGGCGAGGTCGGCGACCCGTCCCTGGTGGCGATCCGGCTGGCGGAGGTGCCGCGCATCGTGGTCGCGGCGCCATCCGTGCTGGCGGGTGCCGCGCCGCCAACGCAACCGGACACGCTGGCCGCGCTGCCGTGGCTGTCGATCCGCACCTTCTATCGCACCGAGGTGTCGCTCACCCACGTGAGCACCGGCGAGACCCGGCGGCTGTCGTTCCGCCCTCGCGTAAGCACCGACAGCCTCTATGCGCTGCGCAACGCCGCGGTGACGGGCCTTGGCGTCTGCATGGGCTCGGCGTGGATGATGGCGGACGATATCGCCCGGGGCCGCCTGCTCCACCTTGTGCCGCAATGGCAGCCTCCCCCGCTGCCCTTGCAGCTGATCTATCCGTATGCGCGCTTCTATCCGGCCAAGCTGCGCCGCTTCGTCGAAACCATGCGCGAGGCGGTGCCGCAGGCCATGGCAAGCTCGGCATCGCTGACCAGGCAGGCGGAATAGCGAACAGCGAATAGCGAGCGCGATGGCGCAGCGATGAGGCACGGAGCGGAACCACGGGTCCGAGACCCGCATCATGCAGCGGCAGCCTGACGCCCGTGCCTGGTCGCGCATCGATTTGCGCGGCCGCCAGGCGCGGGCATCGGACGAAATCCACGTCATGTAGGACGCCGCCGGATTTCAGCGCAGGCCTGGCCCGCCTAGGCTTCATGCATGACGGACTCGCCCGCAAAGGGCATGCAGAGGCCAGGCAATGCTCCGGGATTTCATAGTGCTGCCCACGCAGACCGGCTGGGTGCTCAAGGTGGCAGGCGCAGCCACCGCGATTCTGCAATACGACACGCGCGAAGAAGCGGCGCAAGCCGGGGCCGTGCTGGCGGCGCGGCACGCGGTCAGGCTGATCCTCGACGAGTCCGGCAACTGCGCGGACATGGTCCTCGCCGCCAGGCCATAGCGCCCCGCCCGTGCGTCAGACCGAATCCGGCACCTTGTCCAGGTCCCTGAGCCACACCACGGATTCGGAATCGCTCGGCGCGCGCCAGTCGCCGCGCGGCGAGAGCGAACCGCCGGAGCCCACCTTGGGCCCGTTCGGCACGCAGGAGCGCTTGAACTGGCTGGTGCGGAAGAAGCGGTCGAGGAAGATGCGCAGGTTGCGCTTGATGTCCGCCACCGTGTACTCGTTGCGGGCCACGTGCTGGCCCTCCGGCCAGTTACCCTGGTCGCGGTCGCCCCAGGCGCTGAGCGCCAGGAAGGCGATCTTGCTCGGCGTGAAGCCGAAGCGCAGCGTGTAGTACAGGTTGAAATCCTGCAACTCGTACGGGCCGATGAAATGCTCGGTCTTCTGCTGCGGCGCATTGGCCGAAGCGCCCGGCACCAGCTCCGGACTGATCTCGGTCTCGAGCACGTCGATCAGCACACCGGAACCGGCATCGCCGATCTGCCCGGTCTCCGCCACCCAGCGCACCAGGTGCGAGATCAGCGTCTTCGGCACGCTGCCGTTTACGTTGTAGTGCGACATATGATCGCCCACGCCGTAGGTGCACCAGCCCAGCGCGAGTTCGCTCAGGTCGCCGGTGCCGATCACGATGGCCTGGTTGTGATTGGCGAAGCGGAACAGGTGGTTGGTGCGCTCGCCGGCCTGCACGTTCTCGAAGGTCACGTCGTACACCGGCTCGCCCGCCGCGTAGGGGTGGCCGAGGTCCTTGAGCATCTCGATGCAGCTTGGACGGATGTCGATTTCCTTCGACACGCAGCCCACCACCTCCATCAGCTTCCTGGCCTGCACCAGTGTGCGGTCGCTGGTGGCGAAGCCTGGCATGGTGATGCCGATGATATTGGTGCGCGGCAGCTTGAGCCGGTCCATCGCCTTGGCGCAGACCAGCAGCGCATGGGTCGAATCGAGCCCGCCGGATACGCCGATCACCACCTTGCTGATGCCGCTGGCGGACAAGCGCTGGGCCAACGCCTGCACCTGGATGTTGTAGACCTCGTGGCAGCGCTCGTCGCGCCGCCGCGCGTCGGACGGCACATAGGGAAAGCGCTCGAGCTTGCGGCGCAGCGGCAGCGCGTCCTGCGCGCCGATGCCGACCGCATAGCCGATGACCCGGAATTTCTCCACCTCGCCGGCATGGCGCCGCACCGAATGGCCGAAGGTGGTCTGGTGCATGCGCTCGCGCGACAGGCGCTCGAGATCGACATCCGCGAAGGTGAGGTGCGAATCGTCGGCGAAGCGCTCGGACTCCGCCAGCAACTCGCCGTTCTCGTAGATCAGCGCCTGCCCGTCCCAGGCCAGGTCGGTGGACGATTCGCCCTTGCCCGCCGAGCTGTAGAGATAGGCGGAGAGACAGCGCGCCGACTGCTGGCTGACCAGCTGGTGGCGATAGCCCGACTTGCCCACCACGATATTGGATGCCGACAGGTTGACCAGCACGGTCGCGCCGGCCAGCGCCGCGAACGACGAAGGGGGCACCGGCACCCACACGTCCTCGCAGATTTCCACGTGGAAGCGGAACCCGCCGATGTCCTCGGCTTCGAACAGCAGGCCTGCGCCGAACGGCACCTTCCTGCCCAGCAAGGTCACCTCGCTGGCCGTGGCGTTGTCCGCCGAACTGAATTGCCGCGCCTCGTAGAATTCCCAGTAGTTCGGCAGGTAGGTCTTGGGCACCACGCCGAGGATGCGCCCGCCGGCCACCACCGCGGCGCAGTTGAACAGCAGGTGCTCGACCCGCAGCGGCAGCCCCACCACCAGCGTGGTGGCCAGGGTGCGCGAGGCCTCGACGATCTCGCCGAGCGCCGCCTCGCAGGCATCGAGCAAGGCGCGCTGGTGGAACAGGTCGTCGCAGGTGTACGCGGACAGCCCCAGTTCGGGGAAGGCCACCAGCGCCGCGCCCTGGCCCGCGGCCTGGCGGGCCAGGGCGATCGTCCCGGCAGCGTTGAAGGCGGGGTCGGCCACGCGGCAGACGGGCACGCCCACCGCCACGCGCGCAAAGCCGTGGGAATAGATATTCAGGAAGTTTTCGGTCATCTCGTTGGTCCTTGCGCCGCCGCGTAGCAGCGGCCCGGCGCTGGCGAATGCGCGGCGGCGCGCGCGGCCGCCGGCATGGTAACAGTGCAATTCTACGATGCGCGCCGTACCCGTGCGGCCTGCCGCGTCGGCAGGCCGCACGCGGATATCGGGCGCCCCTTCGCGCAGCCCCCGCAGATCCGCATGCATGGCAGTCCTGCGCGGCGGCGATGCCAGCCAGGCCACATGGCGCATGCCACGGGTCCTGGACGCGAGGACGACATGCCGGGCTGGCGGCAGCGAAGGGCGATACTGTATATTCATACAGTCCCCCTCTGCCATGCCCGTACCGCCGTGATCTCCGTCCATAAGTGCGCCCCGCCGCGCCTGCCACGCCGATGACCTATGCCATCGCCGTGCGTGCCCTGTGCGAGTTCACCGCCAAGCAAGGCGATCTCGACATCCGCTTCACGCCCTCGCCCACGGCGGCCGAAGGCCAGGCCGCGCACACCCTGGTGCAGGCACGCCGCGGCGCCGGCTACCAGGCGGAAATCCCCTTGCAGGGCGAGTACAAGGGCCTGCTGGTGCGCGGCCGTGCCGATGGCTACGACGCGCACGCCAACCAGCTCGAGGAAATCAAGACCGTGCGCGGCGACTGGGCCGCGCTGCCGGAGAACCACCGGCAGCTGCACCTGGCGCAGGCCAGGATCTACGCATGGCTGATGTGCTGCAGGCTCGGCCTGCCGGCCATGCGCGTGGCCGTGGTGTATTTCGAGATGACGAGCCAGCGCGAGTCGGTGTTCAGCGAAGACCGCGATGCAGCCGAGCTGCAGGCCTTCTTCGAAGACAAGTGCGAGCGCTTCGTCAAATGGGCCGCGCAGGAAGCCGACCACCGCGCGGCGCGYGACACCGCGCTGGCCGCCATGGCATTCCCGCACGCCGCCTTCCGGCGCGGGCAGCGCGAGCTGGCCGAGGCGGTCTATCGCGCCGGCCGCTCGGGCCGCTGCCTGCTGGCACAGGCGCCCACCGGCATCGGCAAGACCGGCGGCACCCTCTTCTCCACCCTGAAAGCGGCGCCGCAGGGCCAGCTCGACAAGGTGTTCTACCTCACCGCCAAGACCACCGGCCGCCAGATGGCGCTCGATGCCGCGCAGGGACTGCGCGCCGCGAACCCCGGCCTGCCCCTGCGCGTGCTGGAACTCGCCGCGCGCGACAAGTCCTGCGAGCATCCGGGCCAGGCCTGCCACGGTGAAGCCTGCCCGCTCGCGCGCGGCTTCTACGACCGCCTGCCGGCCGCGCGCGAGCAGGCCGCCGCGCAAACCCGTCTGGACCGCGCCGCGTTGCGCCAGGTCGCGCTGGCGCACGGCATCTGCCCCTACTACCTCGGCCAGGAGATGGCACGCTGGTCCGACCTGGTGGTGGGCGACTACAACTACTACTTCGACCGCGGCGCCATGCTGCATGGCATGGCCGCCGCCGGCGACTGGCGCGTGGCGGTGCTGGTGGACGAGGCCCACAACCTGCTCGAGCGTGCGCGCAAGATGTACTCGGCCGAACTCGACCCGGCTGTGCTGCCGGAGCTGCGCCAAGGCGCGCCGAAACCGCTGGCGGGCGCGCTGCGCCGGCTGGGCACGCAATGGAGCCGGCTGGCAAAGGACCAGGAGGGCGCCTACGCCGCCTATGCGGAAATCCCGCCGGCATTCATGGCCGCGCTCGAGCGCGCCGCCGCCGCGATCCTGGACCAGCTCACCGATGCGCCCGCCAGCGTCACCCCGGCGCTGCAGCGCTTCTATTTCGATGCGCTGCATTTCTCCCGCCTGGCCGGATCGCTCGACAAGCATTCCGTGTTCGACATCAGCAGGGACGACGCCGGCGCGCCCGCCGGCATCGCGAAGGCCCGCCCCGCCAGGGCGCGCCTGGCGGTGCGCAACATCATCCCCGCGCCCTTCCTCGCGCCGCGCTTCGCCGCGGCGCGCTCCGCCACCCTGTTCTCGGCCACGCTCTATCCCGCACGCTTTGTCTGCGACACCCTGGGCCTGCCTCGCGACACGGTATGGCTGGAAGTGCAGTCGCCGTTCAGCGCCGGCCAGCTCGCCGTGCACATCGCCGGCGGCATCTCCACGCGCTACCGCGACCGCGCGCGCTCGGTGCGCCCCATCGCCGAACTGCTGGCCGCGCAGTACCTCGCGCGCCCGGGCAACTACCTGGCGTTCTTCAGCAGCCACGATTACCTGCGGCAGGTGGCCGATGCCTTCGAGCTCGGCTGGCCCGATATCCCCGTGCGCAGGCAGGCACGCGCCATGACCGAGGCGGCACAGGCCGAATTCATCGGTGCCTTCGAGCCGGGCGGCCGCGCGCTCGGCTTCGCCGTGCTCGGCGGCGCGTTCGCCGAAGGCGTCGACCTGCCCGGAGACCGGCTGGTCGGCGCCTTCATCGCCACGCTCGGCCTGCCGCAGTTCAACGAGGTCAACGAACTCACCCGGCAACGGATGGAAGCCGAGTTCGGCAGCGGCTACGAGTACGGCTACCTCTATCCCGGCTTGCAGAAGGTCGTGCAGGCCGCGGGCCGCGTCATCCGCACCGAGGCGGACCGCGGCGTGGTCCACCTGATCGACGACCGCTTCGCGCGGCCCGAGGTGCTGGCGCTGTTGCCGGGCTGGTGGGACGTGGCAACCGCCGGGCGAGGGCCCTAGCGAGGGCCCTGGCTAGGCGCCTGCCGGCTGCCGCGCGGCGCCGCCCGCGCCTGGCGGGGCCCAGGCGCATCGATGCACGCGCGCTTGCCCCGCCCGCGCGGCATCAGGCGTCGGCCATGGCCGCCCACTCCGGCCTGGCGCCGCTGGCACGCGAAGCGCGCACATCGCCCGAGCGGGCATGCCCCTCGAAGTTCTCCGCGCGCGAGGCGCGCGCGCACAGCGCCCCCATCGCGGCGCTGGCCTCCAGGGAGGTGATTTCCTGGTACGTCACCGTCTTCAGGAACTTGCCCACCCAAAGCCCGCCCGTATAGCGGCTCGCGCCGCGCGTGGGCAGCACGTGGTTGGTGCCGATCACCTTGTCGCCGAACGACACGCAGGTGTTCTCGCCCATGAACAGCGCGCCGTAGGTGGTCAGCTTCTCCAGCGCCAGGCGCGGCTCCCTGATCAGCGCCTGGACATGCTCGCTGCCGTATTCGTCCGATACCGCGAACGCTTCGTCGAGCGTATCGGCGAGAATGATCTCGCCGAAATCGCGCCAGGCCGCCTGCGCGACATCGCGCGTCGCCAGGTTCGAGAACTGGGTTTCCATCTCCTTGAGCACGGCTTCGCCCAGCGCCCTGGACGTGGTCACCAGCACCGCCGGGGAGTCCGGGCCGTGCTCGGCCTGGCTGATCAGGTCGGTGGCCACCACGAAGGGATCCGCGGCCTCGTCGGCGATGATCAGTACCTCCGTCGGGCCGGCAAACAGGTCGATGCCGACCTCGCCGAACAACTGGCGCTTCGCTTCGGCGACAAAGGCATTGCCGGGTCCGGCCAGCATGTCCACGCGGGCGATGGTCTCGGTACCGATGGCCATGGCCCCGACGGCCTGGACGCCGCCCAGCAGGTAGATCTCGTCGGCGCCGGCGAGGTGCGCCGCCGCCACCGAAGCGTCCGGAATGCGGCCGCGGTTCGGCGGCGTGCAGGCGACCACGCGCCTGACGCCCGCGACCTTCGCCGTGGTGATGATCATATGGGCCGAAGCCAGCAGCGGATAGCGCCCGCCGGGGATGTAGGCACCCACGGAGTTGATCGGGATGTTCTTCTGGCCCAGCACGATGCCGGGCTGGACTTCCGCCTCGAAATCGGTGATCGACGCCTTCTGCAGTTGCGCGAAGCGCTGCACATTGGCCTGGGCCTCGCGGATATCCGCCAGCGTCTGCGCTGGCAGCCTGGCGATGGCGTCCTCGATCTGCGCCTGGCTGAGACGGAACGAGGCCGGCTCCCAGCTATCGAACTGCTTCGAGAGATCGCGCACCGCGGCGTCGCCGCGGGCGCGGATCTGGCCGATCGCGTCCTCGACCACCTGGCGCACCTGCGGCGAGGACGATTGGGAAATATTCGTTTGGATGGCGGCTTGCTTCAGGTGGGAGATCACGTTCGCTCCAATTTTGTCAGTGGAGGCCGCCGCACGCCAGCCGGTGGCCGGCGCGCGAGGCGACCAGGTTGTTGCCGGGCGGAAAGCCTTCCGCCCCGGGTTTTCAGGACGAGCGCCGCCCTTGCCGGTGGCGGGCCACCGGGCACCGGTTGCTGCTATTCGTTGTTGCCGCCCGTGCTGTCCAGCGTCATCGGAGCGGGTCCGGTGCCGGGAGACAGCCAGCGTCGATGACGTGGCCGGACCGCGCCATGCCCGGCCAGGGGAATGTCAGGCGGCCTGTTGCTGCGCGGCGAGCGCCGCGACCACCACGATCTCGATGCGCCAGGCGGGATTGGCCAGCTTCGCCTGCACGGTGGCGCGGCACGGACACTTGCCTTGCGGCACCCAGGCGTCCCAGGCGGTGTTCATGCGCGCAATCTCGCCGATGTCGGCCAGGAAGATCTGGCACGACAGGATGCGCTCCTTGCCCGACCCCGCGGCGCCCAGCAGGCGGTCGATGGTGGCGAGGACTTCCGCGGTCTGTTCCTCGATGGTGCCCTCCAGCGTGCCGCGGGGCACCTGCCCGGCCAGGTAGACCAGGCCATTGTGGATGGTGACGTCCGACAGGCGCGGGCCGGTGTTGATTCGTGTGATGGAAGACGTGCTCATTTCCTGCTCTTTCTCCATGGCTAAGCCGTTGGTAAAAACTGGTTCTGCGCAAGGCAAGGATCGTTCAGACGAAGATCCTGCCTTCGTGCTGCCTGACGATGTCCATGACCGACTGGCGGCTGCGCCTGATGCCGGCCAGGGTGCGCGCCGCTGCCTCTTCCGCGTCGCCCGAGACGAGTACGTCGATCATCGACTCGTGCCCGTGGCGCCAGGACGCCGAGCGGTCGCTCGCGCTGATGCTCAGGTACAGCACGCGCAGCGCCTGCTCATGGAGTTGCTCGAGCATCAGCGCCAGCCGGCCGTTGCCGCATGCGCGCCCGATGCCGATATGGAACGCCGCGTTGGCCAGCAGGAACTGCCGCTTGGCTTCGGTGTCGTCCAGGTCGTACTCGCGCGTGCAGGCGTCGTTGAGCTTGACCAGCGTGGCGCGCGACACATGCCCCGCGGCCAGCCGCGCGGTATGCGGCTCCACCAGCTCGCGCGCATCGAAGATCTCCATCACGTCCTTGACGGTCAATGGCGAGACCACATGCCCCTTGCGCGGGGCGCTCACCAGCCAGCCGGACTCGGTCAGCCGCGCCAGGGCGCTGCGGATCGGGGCCTTGGTGACGCCGTACTCGTCGGCCAGCGCCTTTTCCGTGACCTCGGCGCCGGGAAGCAGGTCGCAGGTGATCACGCGGCGCTTGATATCGTCGAAGATCTGGTGCTGCAAGGGCTTCTTGCTGTCCCCGAGTTCGGGGTCCAGCAGGGGATCGCGAACGTTCATATTGTGTTTTCCTTGTAGTGGATCGCGTGCCGTCAACCGAAGCGTGCGATCGAGAATTCCTGCCAGGCATCGGACATCGACGCGTTGGCTGCCGCCATGCCGATCACGCGGCCCGTGAACGAGGCGGCTGTCAGCCCGACGTGGCCATGGCCGAACGCGCAGATCACGCGCTCCGCGCCGGGCAGCGGCCCGAGCACCGGCAGCGAATCCGGCGTGCAGGGCCGGTGCCCCATCCATTCCGAGCGCTGCCCGATATTGGCACGCGGATAGACTTCCTGCAGCGTGCGCGCCAGCTGCGTGAAGCGCGCCGGCGTCGGCGGCGCGGCGAGCCCGCCGATCTCGGCGGTCCCGGCCACCCGCAAGCCGCCGCCGATCGGCGTCACCAGTGTCTTGCGCTCCGCCCACATGACGTTGCGCGTGACGTTGACGCCCGGCTGCGCTACCTGGAGATGGTAGCCCCGATGGCTTTCGAGCGGCACCTTCCAGCCGAACGGGCGGATCAGCGCATTCGAATGGATGCCCGCCGCCACCACCACCTGGGCCGCGCGCCGCTCGCCATTGGCCGTGAAGACGCGGATGCCGCCGTCAGCACCGGCGATACGCACTACCTCATCGCGCACCAGGCGCGCCCCGCCGGCGCGCACGCAGGCATCGGCGATGCGGGCGACGAACTGCTGCGGGTTCGAGCAATGCCCGTGCCCCGGGAAAAAGATGCCGTGCCGGAACACGGGCGACAACTCGGGCTCGTACTCCGCCAGYGCCTGCGCGGACAGCAGCGTCTGCGCGATTCCCAGCCGTTCCCGCGCCGCGACGGCGGCGGCCTCCTCCTCGAACGCGGCATCGGTGCTGTAGAGGTACAGCTGGCCGACGCGATGGATCAGGTCCTGCGCTTCGGCGAATGCGATGATCGGCGCATAGTCCTCCAGCGAATTGCGCATCATCTTGCGCATGCCGGCCGCCGCCGTGTGCGACCGGGCCGGCGTGCCCGCGAAAAGAAAGCGCGCCAGCCAGGGCAACGCCGCGGGCAAGCGCCGCCAGGACACGGTGACGGGGCTTTCCGGGTCCAGCAGCCAGCCGGCCAGGTGACGGTACATGCCGGGGGTGGCCAGCGGAAAGCTGATGCCCGGGCTCAGTCCGCCGGCGTTGCCGAACGAGCAACCGAAGCCAGGTGCCTGCCGGTCCAGCAGCGTGACCTTCCGGCCTTGCAGGATCAGGTTGTAGGCGGCGGTGACGCCGATGATGCCCGCGCCGATGACCAGCACGTCGTCCTGCTCGATGGTTTGTTCTTTCATCATGCCCTCGCGGCGCCGGCAGCCTTGCGGCGCAGCAGGTAAGACACGGCAATGATCGCCAGCACCGCGCCGAACAGCAGCACGGATACCGCGGCGAGCGACGGGCTGACCTTCAGCAGTGCGTCGTCCCACATCTGCTTGGGCAGCGTGGTGAACAGCCCGCCGCTGACGAAGAGCGCGAGCGTGAGATCGTCGAACGACGTGACGAAGGCAAAGATGAAGGCCGACAGCACGCCCGGCGCGATGATCGGCAGCGTGATGCGGCGCAGCCGCGTCAGCGTGTTGGCGCCAAGGATGCTGGCTGCGTCGTCGAGGCGGCGGTCATACGACCGCAGGGACGCCGAAACGGTGATCACGACGTACGGCAGCGCGAGCGCCGTGTGGCCGATCACCAGCGCCAGGGAGGACCCCAGCCAGCCCAGGCGGGACAGCACGTAGAACAGGCCCAGCGCAACGATGATGCGCGGCAGGATYATGGGCGCGAGGATGGCGCCGAGCACGAGCGAGCGCAGCGGCAGTCGCTGGTGCGCAAAGGCAAAGGCCGCGGGAATGCCGATCACGCTGGCCAGCACCGCGGTGCCGGCCGCCACGCCGAGCGAGCGTTGGATCGCGCCCATCCACAGCGGCGAGGCGAAGATCTCCTCGTACCAGTGCAGGGTGAAGCCGGTGGGCGGCCAGTCGATGAACGCACTGGACGTGAACGACTCCGGAATCAGCAGCAGCACCGGCAGGCTGAGCGCGACGATGACGATCACCGCCACGGTGGCCGACAACCGGCCCCGGCCATCGGCGGCACCCTTGCGCGCTTGCGGCAGCGCCTGCGCCAGCGGCACCACCACGCGGTCGAGCGACTTGCCGAGGAACCAGCAGACTGCATAGGCGGCACTGCGAAGCCTGCCCCCGGCACGCGCGCCGGCCTTCGGCGCGGCGGCCTCGCCCGCCACCGTGGACAGCCCCACCAGCTTGTCGTAGCACCAGTAGATGATCAGCGTGGCGACCAGGGTCAGGACCGACAGCGCCGCGGCCAGGCCCCAGTCGAGCATCTCCTGCACCTGCTGGATGATGAGCTGCGCCATCATGGTCTGCCTGGGCGAACCCAGCAGCGACGGCGTGATGAAGAAGCCCAGCGCGGAGATGAACGTGGTCAGCCACGCCGCCGTGACGCCGGGCGCGCTCAGTGGCAGGTACACGGTGAAGAACGTCACGCCCGGCTGCGCGCCGAGCGTCTGCGCGGCCGACAGCAGGCGCCGGTCGAGCGACTCCAGGATCGGCAGCATGGTCAGGATCGCCAGCGGCAGCAATACATGCACCAGTCCGACGATGACGCTGAAGTTGGTGTAGAGCAGTTCGAGCGGCTCCTGGCTGATGCCGCTCGACGTGAGCACGCTGTTGACCACGCCGGTGCGGCCGAGGATGACGATCCAGGCGATGGTGYGCACCAGGAAGCTGGTCCAGAACGGCAGCAGCACGCCGAGCCAGAGCAACTGGCGCCATCCGCCCGACGCCCGCGAGATCGCCGCGGCCACGGGGAACCCGGCGATCACGGCAACCGTGGCCGCGACTGCCGACAGGTACAGGCTGTGGCCGAGTACCTGCATATAGACCGGCGTGCTCGCCAGCCGCGTGAAGGCGGACGAGGAGAATCCGCCGGCGCCGAACAGCGACGCGCAGAGCAGCAGGACCACGGGAACGAACACGGTGGCGGCCAGGAACAGCAGCGTCGGCGTGACCAGCGCCGGGCCGGTCCATTGCCGCGCGGCAAGCGATTGACTAGCCATGCTGGGCTCCGAAGATCATGGCATCCGCCTCGTTGAAATGAACCGCGCTGCTGCTGCCCGCGCCCTCGGCCCGGCCCGCGCGCGTCAGGCCCACCGCCACCAGGCGCTGGCCATCGGCGAGCACGACGTGCTGGCGCGACAGCGAACCCATGACCACGCTGTCCTCGATGCGGCAGGGCAGGTGGTTGGCGCTGCTGTCGGCCACGCTCATGGAGACGCGCAGCGACTCCGGTCGCACCAGCATCACCGCCTCATGGCCCGGCTCGACCGCTTGCGCCAGCCGCCCGCGCAGCTGCTGCCCCGACGCGGTGCGCAGGCAGGCAAGCTGCCGCTCGCCGTCGACCGATTCAAGCACCCCACGCAGGCAGTTCGACTCGCCGAGGAACTGGCCGGCGAACAGGCTCTGCGGTGCGAAGTAGAGCGATTCYGGCGTGCCGATCTGCTCGATCCTGGCATTGTTCATCAGGCAGATGCGATCGGACATGGTCATCGCCTCTTCCTGGTCGTGGGTGACGTACAGCACCGTGATGCCGAGCTGCTTCTGCAATTGCCGGATCTCCGCCTGCATATGGATGCGCAGCGACTTGTCCAGCGCCGCCAGCGGCTCGTCCATCAGCACGATCGACGGCTTGTGCACGATCGCGCGCGCCAGCGCCACGCGTTGCTGCTGCCCTCCCGAGAGCTGCGCCGGGAAGCGGTCGCGGATGCCCGGCAGCTTGATCAGGGCCAGGATCGCATCGACCTCGCGGGCGATGGCCTCCTTGCCCATATTGCGCATGCGCAGCGGGAAGGCGATGTTCTCGCCCACCGTCATGTGCGGGAACAGCGCATAGCTCTGGAACATCATGCCGATATCGCGCCGGTAGGGCGGTGCGCGCGTGGCGTCCTTCTGCTCGATCCAGATGCTGCCCGAGGTCGGCGGCACAAGGCCGGCGATCATCATCAGCAGCGTCGTCTTGCCCGAACCCGACGGCCCGAGCAAGGTCACGAACTCGCCCTGCCGCACGGCGAGATCGGTCGGCTCCAGCGCACAGGTATCGCCGTAGTGCTTGGACAGGCATTCGATGCGCAGCTTTTCCGCGCGCTGCGGGCACGCCTGCGGCGGCGTGGCGCCGGCCTCGGCCTGGCCCGGTGCCTGATGGTCGTGCGCGGCGTCGCCGGCGTCTTTCCTGGCTACCATTTTCATGCTCTGCATCCTTTGCTCGCAGCCGGGTTCATGCCAGCAGCCAGGTGTTGAACGATTCCGTCATCCTGTCCTTGTTGTTGCCCCAGTAGCGCGCATCGATCTGGATCGCGGTGGCCAGGTTGTCGGGATGGGTGGGCAGCGACTTTGCGCGCACCGGGTCGATGTACTTGTAGGCGTTGGGGTTGGAAGGCCCGTACGCGAGGCGCCTGGTGTATTCGGCCTGCCGCTGCGCGTCGCAGGTGAACTTGATGAACTCGCGGCACAGCTCCGCCTTGGGCGAGCCCTTGAGAATGCAGAAGCCTTCGGTGCTCCACAGGCCCTGGTTCCAGATGATCTTGACGGGCGCCCCTTCATCGATGGCGGCCTGCGCACGGGCGTTCCAGGTGGGGCACATGTCGACCTCGCCGCTCTTTAGCATCTGCGAGGTCTGCGCGCCGCTGGTCCACCACACCTGGATATCCTTCTTGATGCGCGCCAGCCCCTCGAAGGACGCCTTCGCATCGATCGGGTAGACCGACCCGGCGTTGCCGCCCATGCCGAGGAAGGCTTCCTCCAGCGTGTCCTGCGGATGGCGGCGCAGCGCGCGGCGTCCGGGGAAGTTCTTCACGTCCCAGAAGTCCTTCCACGATGCGGGCACGGCGCGGCCCTTGAACTTGTCGGTGCGCACCGCCAGCACGGTCTGCAGCAACAGCGTCGCGATCATGTACTGGCTGTTGTACTTGTCCGGGATCTCCGGCGCCTTGACCCTGACCTCTTCCAGGAAGACTCCGGTCCTGGGGTCGGTCAGCACTTCCTGCGACTGCCGGTTCAGGAGCGCCAGGTCCCACGCATAGTTCCTGGCCTCGACCATGCCCTTGATCATCGCGGTGGGATCGGACTGCGCCACGATCGGCACGACCTCGATGCCCGTCGCGGCCTTGAAGGGCTTGTAGAAGGCTTCGGCGAACGCGTCCGCATACGGGCCGCCCGGGTCCCGGACGACGATGCGCTTTTCCTGCGCACGCGCCGTGCCTCCGATATAGGGAAACGCCAGGCCGGCAACGGCCGCCCCGGCGAGTTGGTGGATGACTTTGCGTCGGGCTCCGTCAACTTTCCCCGACTTCATTTTGCGCGCGGCGACCATTTCGGCTCCTGGGATGGGATCATCAGCGCCAGCGTTTGCTGACATGTCACGATCATAGTAGACATGTCACAGAGGGACGTCAAAGAAAAATGAGGCGGGGTAAACGCTTAGTGCGCCCCCCTCGCCCACTTGCATTCCACGTCACCCCGATCCGCGCGGGCGGGCTATGCCCGGACCTGCCGCGCCAATGCAAAGGGGCCGCACGCGCGGCGTGCAGCCCCTTGTCCCGCCTCGCCAGCCAGTCCTTCGCCGTCGGGCAGAAATGTGATCGTCGCCCCCCTCGCCTTGCCGGGCGGCCCCTCCTTCGTGACACCACGACGTACCGCTGCCCCTTCTTGCCGGGGGCGTGCGTGTCGTCTTGGTCATCTCCCCGCGATCTGCGCCTTGTGGAAAAAAACCATCCGCGCTTGCCTCGCGCGGCGCTCCGCTAGTCCTCGCTGCTACCGCTCGCCGGAGCCTGGCTAGTGCCAAGCATGCGGGCAATGGCCACCGCCTCGGCCGGCGCGAACTGCAGCACGCATTCGCGCGTGAGCGCCAGCGTGTAGGAGAAAGCCATGGCGCGATCCCCGAAGGTGCGGTTGAGCATGAAATGGGCCGCGGGCGCGCCGCGGTCGGCCAGCTTCGACAACCGCACCAGTGCCCCCCACGAGCCGTCCTCCACCCGCATGATGTCCACCTCGATGGCGTAGCCCGCCTCGACGTGGATCCTGGCCGTTCCTGCCGGCCGGCGTTCCTCTTTGTCCACCACCATTTCCAGTTTCCTCCATGAATCGGCTCCAAGAATCAACCTCGGACAACCACCGCGCGCACGGCATGGCGCGCGCGACCTGCGTCCCGCGGCGCGCGGCTCCCCCGCGTGCCTCGAGCGTAAAAACCGTTGTGCCGGCCACCCGCTCCCTGCGTCAGCGCCGTGGCGCCAGCGGCGGCGCGGTGGACTGGCGCTGCACCAGGCCGCTGGGGAAACACATGCGGGTCGGCGCCAGTTCCGGCTGTGCCAGCCGCATCACGACCCGGCGCACCATGGCCTCGGCCATCTCGCCGAAGGGCATGGCCACCGAGGTCAGCGCGGGATTGGTGTAGGCGCACATGCCGATATCGTCCATGCCGATCACGGAAACGTCGGCCGGCACCGACAAGCCAGCCTGGTGCAGGCCCGACATCAGCCCGATGGCCATCATATCGTTGACCGCGATCAGCCCGGTGGGACGCGATTTGCTGCGTGCCAGCCGCATGCCCTCGAGCTGGCCGAGCTCGGCCAGCTCGGCGTCGCCATAGTAAGCGCTTGGCGGGCACTCGAGCACCTCCGCGCCGTCTCCAATGCCGGCCTCGCGCGCGGCGGCGAGAAAACCATCGATCTTGCAGGCGCGGCTGACGGTGCGCCCGGCAGGCATGACGAAGGCAATGCGCCGGTGGCCCAGGGCAATGAGGTGCGAGGCGGCGAGATGGCCCGCCTGGAAGTTGTCGGGCTGGACGTGGTCGATGCGCGCCGGCACCCTGGGATCGACGCCGCCGTCATAGCTCACCATCGCCAGGCCCTGGCGCGCGGGCGCCTCGAAGTGCAGCTCGTCGGTCAGGGAGGAGACGATGATCACGCCGTGCACGCCGAAGGAGAGCAGGTCGTCGAGCATGCTCGCTTCCTGGTCGCGGTCGCGGTTGGTATTGCCCAGCAATACGCGGAAGCCGGTCTGGCGCTGCGCCTCGGCTTCGATCAGGACCGCGAACTGCCCGTACATGGGATTGGCGGTGGACGGCACGAGCAAGCCCAGCATCGGCGTCTGCCCGGTCTTGAGCTGGCGCGCGACCTGGCTGGGGCGAAAGCCCAGCGTGCGGATAGCCTGCTCCACGCGCGCGAAGGTGGCGGGATTGAGCCGCTCGGTACGGCCGTTGAGCACGTTGGAGACGGAGCTGACGGATACGTTTGCCAGCCTGGCCACATCTTGTATGGTTGCCATGTTCGGGTTCTCAGGCCAGCTTCCATGCGTTGCTGGCCGGCGTGCTGGTGTTCCGCGAACTCGATGCGCGCGCGGTGGTGCGGCTGTTCGTGCGCGCCGCGGCCATGGCCGGAGGCATCCTCTTCGTGTTTGCCACTGCCTCGAGCCTGGCCTTCTCGCTTTCGGTGCAGCAGCTGCCCGCGCTGATGCAGGCGGCCCTGACCGGGCTGGCCGCCCACGACGGCAGTGGCGCCTTCGTCCTGGTCGCGGCGCCGCTGATGATCTTGTTCGGCACCTGCCACGCTTCTTGCTTATGGTGCGCCGCAACGGCCGTGGGTGGAATCAAGGTCTTAAGTGTTTCAGTAAAACGGTTTACTAAAACGATTTACAGGATGATAGGCGAGTGCGGGGCAAATGCAAGTGCCCCGCCGAAATCGCACCACCGCACCGGCGCGGCGGCGCGCCGGCATGGAATTCGACAGCAAGACACGGAGTGATCGGCGAGGAATCCTGGCCTAGAGTTGGCTTCATCGCCATCTATGCAAAGGAGTCCGCCATGCAAGGCATGCCATCCACCTCACAAGGCAAGATCGCCGGTCCTGGCCTCGCGCCAGTCCGCTACGCGATCGGCGCCTGCGCGCTTGGCTACGTGCTGGTCGCGCAAAGCGAACGCGGCGTCTGCGCCTTGCTCCTCGGCGAGGATGAGCAGGCGCTGCACGGCGAACTGCGCGCGGCCTTCCCCGCCGCCACGCTGCGGCGGGCGCAACCAGACCTGGCGGGGCTTCTGGCGCGGGCCGCCAGCCTGGCTTCGTCGCCCGGAAGTGCCTGCGACCTGCCCCTGGACATTGGCGGCACCGCCTTCCAGCAGCGGGTATGGCAGGCGTTGCGCGCGGTACCGGCAGGCAGCACGGCAAGCTATGCCGACATCGCCGCACGCATCGGCCGGCCCGCAGCGGCGCGCGCCGTGGCCGGTGCTTGCGCAGCCAACCTGCTGGCCATCGCCATTCCCTGCCACCGCATCGTGAAGCAGGACGGCGCGCTCTCCGGCTATCGCTGGGGGGTGCAACGCAAGCGCGAACTGCTGCAGCGCGAGGCGCGGGCATGAAGGCAGACCATGCAATGGCAGATAGCGGCGGCGCATTGACGGGCGGCGCGCAGGCGGCTGGCCGGCATGCCGATACGTTGCCCTGGGATGCCATCGGCGAAGAACTGGAGCGCCAGGGCTGCGCCGTCATCGCCGGGCTGCTCGCACCGCAGGCCTGCGATGCGCTGGCCGCGCTCTACCCGCGCGAGGACCTGTTCCGCTCACGCGTGGTCATGAGCCGCCACGGCTTCGGCCGTGGCGAATACAAATACTTCAGCTATCCGCTGCCCGGCCTGGTCGAGGCCTTGCGCGGCGCGCTCTATGCGCATCTCGTGCCCGTGGCCAACCGCTGGAACGCCGCGATGGACATCGGCATCCGCTATCCGGCACGGCACGCCGATTTCCTGCGCCGCTGCCACGATGCCGGCCAGGCGCGCCCCACCCCGCTGATCCTGCAATACGGGCCGGACGACTACAACTGCCTGCACCAGGACCTGTACGGCGMRCAKGTGTTYCCGCTSCAGGTRGCSATCCTGCTGTCCGAGCCGGGCASSGAYTTCACCGGCGGCGAATTCGTGCTGACCGAACAGCGCCCRCGCATGCAGTCGCGCGCCGAGGTGGTGCCGCTGCGCAAGGGCGACGCCGTGGTGTTCGCGGTGAACCAGCGCCCGGTGCAGGGCACGCGCGGCAGCTATCGTGTCAAGCTGCGCCACGGCGTGAGCCGGCTGCGTTCGGGACACCGGCATGTGCTTGGCATCATCTTCCACGACGCCGCCTAGCGGCATGCGGCATGCGGCACAAGCCACGGCGTGCGCAACGCGCGGCATCGGCATACAGTGAGCATCATGAAAGCAAAGAAGGCAACGGCGGCAACGAAGGCAACGACCGAACACGACCCGCGCTGGGCCCGCGTGCTGGCGCGCGACCCGGCGGCGGACGCCGACTTCGTCTATGCGGTGAAGACCACCGGCATCTACTGCCGCCCGAGCAGTCCTTCACGGTTGCCGCGCCCGGAAAACGTGGAGTTCTTCGATACACCGGCAGCCGCCGAGGCTGCCGGCTACCGCCCGAGCAAGCGGGCCGCGGCGGACCAGTCAGCAATGGCGGCCCAGCATGCCGCGCTGATTGCCGAGGCCTGCCGCCAGATCGAGAACGCGGACGAGCCGCCCGCGCTCGACGCACTCGCCAGCCAGGCCCGCCTGAGCCCGTTCCACTTCCACCGCGTGTTCAAGGCCGTCACCGGGCTTACGCCCAAGGCCTATRCCGGCGCCCACCGCGCACGCAAGCTGCGCGACCGGCTGGGGCGCGCCGGCTCCGTCACCGAAGCCATCTACGACGCCGGCTTCAACTCGAACAGCCGCTTCTACGAAACCTCCGGCCAGATGCTCGGCATGACCGCAAGCCGCTACCGCGCCGGCGGCGCCAACACGGATATCCGCTTTGCCGTGGGCGAGTGCTCGCTCGGCTCCATCCTGGTGGCGCAGAGCGAGCGCGGGGTCTGCGCGATCCTGCTCGGCGACGACCCCGATGCGCTCGCGCGCGAGTTGCAGGACCAGTTCCCCAAGGCCAACCTGATCGGCGGCGACGCCGGCTTCGAGCAGTTGATCGCGCAGGTGGTCGGGCTGATCGAAGCGCCGTCGCTGGGCTTCGACCTGCCGCTCGATGTACGCGGGACCGCCTTCCAGGAGCGCGTGTGGCAGGCGCTGAGGGAGATCCCGCCCGGCTCCACCGCCAGCTACGCGGAGATTGCCGCGCGCATCGGCGCGCCGAAGGCGGTGCGGGCGGTGGCGCAGGCATGCGGCGCGAACCATATCGCCGTGGCGATTCCCTGCCATCGCGTGGTGCGCAGCGACGGCCAGCTATCGGGGTATCGCTGGGGCGTGGAGCGCAAGCGGAGCTTGCTGGAGCGCGAGGGGCAGGCTTGACCGCGGCGCGCAACTGGACCCTGGTCGGGCCGGACGGCAAGCCATACCAAAGTCCGGCGCCCGGCACGCTGGGCGGCCACCGCGGCGGGCGCCTGTACGGCCGGCTCGATTGCCGCAGCGCGCTGCGCGCCATCGCCCGCGGCGGCTATGCGCCGCAACGCGTGTTCTTTCTCGACGAGGCACATGCCATCGCGGCAGGCTACCGGCCGTGCGCGGCGTGCATGCCAGTGGCGTACGCCCGCTGGAAGGCAGCCGCTCTTCCGCCCATTCCACCGCCTTGAACAGGATCACGCCTGGCGCGCAGCAGCGCCAGCGCGACGAACACCGCAGCTGCCGGCTTTGACTCGACCACCGGTCCACCACGCCCACCACGAAACCAGCGAGGCCACAATGCCGTGGCCGCCCGACCCGGTAACGGCAGATGCCCGAACAAGCAGTGCACCAGCGCTCAGGGGCATCACCACGAAACAAGCACCTCTCGCAGTGTAGTGGCCGTCAGCGCCGGTACCGGCAGATTCCAGCAGAACCGACACACCCACCACGAATCCGCAAATCCCGTAACCCCTGGATGCTTCTGCCCCTCCGGCCAGGAGTCCGCTTTCTTGGCCTACTTTCTTTTCGGACAAAAGAAAGTAGGTCGCGCCGGGGGCGCGAAAGCCTTTGACGTTGACGTTGACGTTGACGTTGACCTTAAGATTTTGCCTTTGATGTTGACGTTGACTTTGAGAATTCGCCTTCGAAGTTGTCTTCGACATTAAAACCAAAGCCTTTACGCCCTAGACGTTGACCCTGAAGCCAAGACTATCCCTCCCCCCAAGAAACCAATAACAAACCCGATAACAAACCATTTCCCCCACCCACAGCACATCAGGCATACCATAACAAAACCCCACCTCCCCATGCTGCAACGCAATACAGCAACGGCGCATGAGGCGCCACACGCCATCGATCCACCACCTCAGGGAATCCCATGCGCGACCGCTATCTCTCCCATCTCCGCGACACCCTCGACACCATTCGCGCCGACGGCTTCCACAAGGCGGAGCGGGTCATCGCCAGCCCGCAGGCGGCCGATATCCGGCTGGCCGGCGGCGAGCATGTGCTGAATTTCTGTGCCAACAACTATCTCGGCCTGGCCGACGACCCGCGCCTGATCGAGGCGGCGCGCCGCGGGCTGGAGCAGGACGGCTTCGGCATGGCGTCGGTGCGCTTCATCTGCGGCACGCAGTCGGTGCACAAGACGCTCGAGGCGGTGCTGGCGAAATTCCTCCACACCGGCGACAGCATCCTGTACTCGAGCTGCTTCGACGCCAACGGCGGCCTCTTCGAGACGTTGCTCGACGACCAGGACGCGGTCATCAGCGACGAGCTCAACCACGCCAGCATCATCGACGGCGTGCGCCTGTGCAAGGCGAAGCGCTACCGCTACCGCAACAACGACATGGCCGACCTGGAAACCCGCCTGCGCGAGGCGGACGCGGCCGGCGCGCGCTTCAAGCTGATCGCCACCGACGGCGTGTTTTCCATGGACGGCATCATCGCCGACCTGCGCTCGATCTGCGACCTGGCCGACAAGTACGGCGCCCTGGTGATGGTGGACGACTCGCACGCGGTGGGATTCGTCGGCGAGCACGGGCGCGGCACGCCGGAACTGTGCGGCGTGGAAGGCCGCGTGGACATCATCACCGGCACGCTGGGCAAGGCGCTGGGGGGCGCCTCCGGCGGCTACGTGGCGGCCCACCGCGAGATCGTGGAACTGCTGCGTCAGCGCTCGCGCCCCTACCTGTTCTCCAACTCGCTGGCGCCCAGCATCGCCGCCGCCACGCTGAAGGTGCTCGATCTGCTGGCCAGCGCGGAAGGCGCCGCGCTGCGCATGCGCGTGCGCGAGAACGGCGAGCACTTCCGCCGCGAGATGACCGCGCTGGGCTTCACGCTGGTGCCCGGCCAGCACCCCATCATCCCGGTGATGCTGGGCGACGCCGCGCTGGCCACCGGCATGGCCGATGCCTTGCTGGCCGAGCATGTGTACGTGGTCGGCTTTTCCTTCCCCGTGGTGCCCAAGGGCCGCGCGCGCATCCGCACGCAGATGAGCGCCGCGCATACCGCCGAGCAGATCGATCGCGCGGTGGCCGCCTTCGCCAAGGTGGGCAGGAAATTCGGCGCCATTGCCTGAAGCCGCAACCCGCGCCAGCACAGGAACCCAGCCATGAAAGCCCTCGCCAAACTCGAACGCGCGCCCGGCCTGACACTGACCGACGTGCCCGAGCCGGAAGTCGGCCACAACGATGTGATGATCCGCATCCGCCAGACCGCCATCTGCGGCACCGACATCCATATCTGGAAATGGGACGAGTGGGCGCAGCACACCATCCCGGTGCCGATGCAGGTGGGACACGAATACGTGGGCGAGATCGTCGCCATCGGGCAGGAGGTGCGCGGACTGTCGATCGGCGACCGCGTCTCCGGCGAGGGACACATCACCTGCGGCTTCTGCCGCAATTGCCGCGCCGGACGCCGGCACCTGTGCCGCAATTCGGTGGGCGTGGGCGTGAACCGCCCGGGCGCCTTTGCCGAATACCTGGTGATTCCGGCCTTCAACGCCTTCCGCATCCCCGACGACATCCCTGACGAGATCGCCGCCATCTTCGACCCGTTCGGCAACGCCACCCATACTGCACTGTCGTTCAACCTGGTGGGCGAAGACGTGCTCATCACCGGCGCCGGCCCGATCGGCATCATGGCCGCCGCCATCGCCCGCCATGTGGGCGCGCGCAATGTGGTGATCACCGATGTCAACGACTACCGGCTCGAGCTGGCCCGCAGGATGGGCGCCACGCGCGCGGTCAACATCGGGCAGGAAAACCTGAAGGATGTCGCGGCCTCGCTGCACATGACCGAGGGCTTCGACGTCGGCATGGAGATGTCGGGCGTGCCGAGCGCCTTCGCCACCATGCTCGAGCACATGAACCATGGCGGCAAGATCGCCATGCTCGGCATCCCGCCGTCGAAGATGGCGATCGACTGGAACCAGGTCATCTTCAAGGGCCTAGAGATCAAGGGCATCTACGGCCGCGAGATGTTCGAGACCTGGTACAAGATGGTCGCCATGCTGCAAAGCGGGCTCGACCTGACGCCCATGATCACCCACCGCTTCCGCGCGGACGACTTCCAGGCCGGCTTCGCTGCCATGCTCTCGGGCAACAGCGGCAAGGTGGTGCTGGACTGGACCGGCGGCACGGGCGCACCCGCCGCGCCCCCGGCTTCCTCTCCCGCCGCTTAATAAATCACAAGACCGACAGATAACAGGGAGGGCAGGAAAGCCTGCTCGCCCGGGCTACCCGCGTCCGGCGCAAAGGCCAGCGGCCACAGCGCCGGCCATTTCTGCGCCCAGCAGCAGGCATGGGTGGCGCCTTCCACCAGATGGACGGGCGGTCGCCGGGCGGCGGGAAAGCGCGCGGCATAGGCCGCGGCCACCTCGCGCGTGACATTGGTGTCCTGCGCGCCCACGAAGTGCAGCTGCGGAATGTCCTGCAGCCGGCGCCAGTCGTCGGCGGGGTTGAGCGAGCCTTCGAGTGCCGGCACGCCGTGCAGGGTGGTCCACGCCAGCGGCTCCAGGTTGCCCGCCACGGTCACCAGGCGCGCGACATCCTGGCGCCGTGCCGCCACCAGCGCCGCCACCGCGCCGCCGCCCGAGTAGCCCACCAGGACGATCCGGCGCGCGCCGAAGCGCTGCTTGAGCGCGTCGATGGCCTGGCCGGTGGCCTCGACCACCTCGGTGGAGAAGCGCCGCCCGGTCCACCAGGCCGTGCCGCAGCCGCGCAGGTCTTGGTCGTCGACGAATTGGCACGGACGCGCAAGGTATGCCGCGGCGCCCCGGACATGCGCCAGGGCGAGTTCGAGGGCCACCGGGCGCAGCGGGGTCGGATCGTCGGAGGGCTGCGTCGGGCTGAGCCAGGCCAGGCCGTCGCCTTCGATGTAGACGGCCAGCGTATCGGCCGCGGCGGCCGCGACGGCCGGTGCCGGCGCATAGGCGGTCAGCACGAAATCCCGTGTGGGCAGGCGGAGTTTCTGCCAGCCATGGGTGAGCGCCAGCGCGTCGGCGGCCTGCCGGCGCCCGGCAGGAGAGAAATGGGTACAGGCGGCCAGCAGCAGGGCCGCCAGCAGGATCAGGACCTTGGTCCGCACGAATGAAAGACCAGGCGAATAACGGGGAGGCGACACACGCAAAGACACACGGATTGAAGTAAGGAAGAAATCAAGGCGGTACCGGTTCCCCGGCACCTTGAGCACCACATAACAACAAGAAAGCAAGAAAGCAAGAAAGTCGCGAACACAAACAAGCGGCAAGTCTACTTCAGCGGCTTGCCTGACACTGAGCAACGAAGGCACCTACGGCAACTCGCCGGTGGCGGCGCAGAGCGCCAGCGTCGACGGCTATCGCCTGATCGGCTACGGCAGCTACAGCCTGGATGCGCGCACCGACGTCAGCGTGCAGGCAGACTTCGGCACCGGCCACAACGAAGGCCAGCGCAAGAGGTGCGTGACCGCTTCACCAACCAGACCGCTTCGGTGAAGCTCCGCCTGCCGTTCTGAGGCGCCCGGGGCAGTCGGCGCAGGCAAGGCTGACAAGGCTGGGCTGACAAGGAGAAAGGGGAGGCACGCCGGGAGGCGTGCCTCCCCTTTTTTACGTGGCGCGGATGCCCTGCCGTGCGTGCCTGGCGCGCTTGCGCCGCCGACAGGCGCGGCATTCGCCGCCCGTCGCCCAGTCACGCCGGTGTAACACCGCGACATGTTTTCCACCGCGATTATTTCGCGCCCCGCTCCTATAGTTCGTCCCGTTGCCACGTCGCAGTGCGCGGCCAGACCCGAACCTGAAGGACATCCCATGACATCCCGTTACGTCTTCGCAGCCACCGCCTCGCTGATCATCCTTGCAAGCACCCCGGCCTTCGCGGGCTGGTCCGGCCACGGCACGGCCTACACGCCGCACGGCACTTATAACGGCGCGCACTTCGGATCGTGCTCAGGCGGCAGCTGTTCGCACGCCGGCGGTGTCGTCGGCCCCTACGGCGGGCTCGCGACCAACACCGGCACGGTGACCCGTACCGCGCCGGGGCAGTTCTCCAACGCCGGCACCGCGACCGGGCCGAACGGTCGTTCGGTCCAGCATGCCGGCGACACCAGCTGCGCAGGCGGCACCTGCTCGCACACCGGCGATGTCACCGGGCCCAATGGCCAGACCGCCGCCACGGCGGGCAGCGTGACGCGCGAGGCGCCGGGCCAGTATTCCTCATCCGGCACGGTCACCCGTTCGAACGGCAACACTGTCAGCCATGCGGCATCGACCAGTTGCGCCGGGTCGACATGTGCCCGCTCGGGCACGGTGACGGGTGCGGACGGCGGCACCGTCACGCACGGCGGCACCGCGACCCGCGTGGCGCCGGGTGTCGTGACGACCACCGGCGGCACCACGGTCGTACACGGCAGCACGGTAACGACCGGCGGTACGGTGACGACGGTAGGGGCCACGGTTGCAGTCGGTGCCGCGCCGGCGGTCATCGCCCCGGCGCCCGTGGTCGTCGCGCC
>NZ_JBFTND010000074.1:0-30583 GCF_056397305.1 Cupriavidus sp. 05N40 | reverse complement strand
GGTCATCATGCTGGCCGGCGTGCTCTCGATCCGGGCGCTGCCGATCAGCCAGTACCCGGCGATCGCGCCGCCGACCATCGCCATCTCGGTCAACTACCCCGGCGCTTCCGCCGAGACGGTGCAGGACACGGTCGTGCAGGTCATCGAGCAACAGCTCAATGGCCTGGACCGCCTGCGCTACATCTCGTCGGAGAGCAACTCCGACGGCAGCATGACCATCACCGTGACGTTCGAGCAGGGCACCAACCCCGACATCGCGCAGGTGCAGGTCCAGAACAAGCTGCAGCTGGCGACGCCGCTCCTGCCACAGGAAGTGCAGCAACAAGGCATCCGCGTCACCAAGTCGGTGCGTAACTTCCTGGTCATCGTGGGCCTGGTCTCCAGCGATCCGAAGGTGACGCGCGAAGACCTGTCGAACTACATCGTCTCGAACATCCAGGATCCGCTGTCGCGCACCTACGGCGTGGGCGACTTCCAGGTCTTCGGCTCGCAATACGCCATGCGGGTGTGGATCGATCCGGCCAAGCTCAACAGCTACCAGCTCGCCCCGCTCGACGTCAGCAACGCCATCAAGGCGCAGAACGTGCAGGTGGCCTCCGGCCAGCTGGGCGGGCTGCCGGCGGTCAGCGGCCAGCAGCTCAACGCCAGCGTGATCGGCAAGACCCGCCTGCAGACCAGCGAGCAGTTCGGCAACATCCTGCTCAAGGTCAACCCGGATGGCTCGCAGGTGCGGCTCAAGGACGTCGCGAAGGTGGAGCTGGGCGGGCAGGACTACAACATCAACGCGCAGTACAACGGCCAGCCGGCATCCGGCATCGCCGTGCGCCTGGCCAGCGGCGCGAACGCGCTGGAGACGGTCAAGGCAATCCGCGCCACGCTGAACCAGTTGCAGCCGTTCTTCCCGTCGGGCATGAAAGTGGTGTTCCCGTACGACACCTCGCCGGTGATCGCGGGCTCCATCCACGAGGTGGTGAAGACGCTGCTGGAAGCCATCGTGCTGGTGTTCCTGGTGATGTACCTGTTCCTGCAGAACGTGCGCGCCACGCTGATCCCCACCATCGCCGTGCCGGTGGTGCTGCTCGGCACCTTCGGCGTGCTGTCCGCGTTCGGCTACTCGATCAACACACTGACCATGTTCGGCATGGTGCTGGCGATCGGCCTGCTGGTGGACGACGCGATCGTGGTGGTGGAGAACGTCGAGCGGGTGATGGCCGAGGAAGGGCTCTCGCCCAGGGAGGCCGCGCGCAAGTCGATGGGGCAGATCCAGGGCGCGCTGGTCGGCATCGCGATGGTGCTGTCGGCGGTGTTCCTGCCGATGGCATTCTTCGGTGGCTCGACCGGCGTGATCTACCGGCAGTTCTCGATCACCATCGTCTCGTCGATGGTGCTGTCGGTCCTGGTGGCGCTGATCCTGACGCCGGCGCTGTGCGCGACCATGCTCAAGCCAATCGACAAGGGCGACCACGGCGAGCACAAGACAGGTTTCTTCGGCTGGTTCAACCGCAAGTTCATCTCGACCACGCAGGGCTACGAGCGCAGCGTGAAGGGGATCTTGCGCCGGCGCGTGCCGTTCCTGCTGCTCTATGTCGCGATCGTGGCGGGGATGGCCTTCCTGTTCACGCGCATCCCGACCTCGTTCCTGCCGGAAGAAGACCAGGGCGTGCTGTACGCCCAGGTGCAGACGCCGCCGGGCGCGACCGCCGAGCGCACGCAGAAGGTGCTCGACCAGATGCGCAACTACCTGCTGAAGGACGAGGGCAAGGTGGTGGACTCGCTGTTCACGGTCAACGGCTTCAACTTCGCCGGCCGCGGCCAGAACTCGGGCCTCGCGTTTGTCCTGCTCAAGCCCTGGGAGGAGCGCGGCGGAGACGATACCAGCGTGTTCGACCTCACCAAGCGCGCGCAGCGCAAGTTCATGTCGTTCCGCGATTCGCTGTCGTTCGCGTTCGCGCCGCCCGCCGTGCAGGAGCTCGGCAACGCCACCGGCTTCGACCTGTACCTGCAGGACCAGGCCGGCCTGGGCCACCAGGCGCTGATGAATGCACGCGACAAGTTCCTGCAGCTGGCGTCGAAGAACCCGGTGCTCCAGCGCGTGCGCCCGAACGGCCTGAACGACCAGCCGCAGTACATGCTCGATATCGACGACGAAAAGGCGCGCGCGCTCGGCGTGTCGCTGACGGACGTCAACAGCACCGTGTCGATCGCCTGGGGCTCGAGCTACGTCAACGACTTCGTCGACCGCGGTCGCGTCAAGCGGGTCTACCTGCAGGGCGAGCCCAATTCGCGCATGAACCCGGACGACGTCGACAAGTGGTTCGTGCGCAATGACAAGGGCGCCATGGTCCCGTTCTCGGCGTTCGCCACCGGCAAGTGGGGCTTCGGCTCACCCAAGCTGCAGCGCTACAACGGCGTGCCGGCGGTGGAAGTGCTGGGCGAGCCGGCCGCCGGCCGCAGCTCGGGCGAGGCGATGGCCGCGGTGGAGGAGATCATGAAGCAGATGCCCCCGGGCATCGGCTACGCGTGGACCGGCTTGTCGTATGAGGAACGGCTGTCGGGCTCGCAGGCGCCCGCGCTGTATGCGCTGTCGCTGCTCGTGGTGTTCCTGTGCCTGGCCGCGCTCTACGAGAGCTGGTCGATCCCGTTCTCGGTGATGCTGGTGGTGCCGCTGGGCGTGATCGGTGCGCTGCTCGCCACGCTGCTGCGCGGCCTGTCCAACGACGTGTTCTTCCAGGTGGGGCTGCTGACCACGGTGGGCCTGTCGGCCAAGAATGCGATCCTGATCGTGGAGTTCGCCAAGGAGCTGCACGAGCAGGGCAAGGGCATGGTCGAAGCGGCGATCGAGGCCTGCCGCATGCGCCTGCGCCCGATCGTGATGACCTCGCTTGCGTTCATGCTCGGCGTGGCACCGCTGGCCATCTCCAGCGGCGCCGGCGCCGGCAGCCAGCACGCCATCGGCACGGGCGTGATCGGCGGCATGATCACCGCGACCATCCTGGCCATCTTCTGGGTGCCCTTGTTCTTCGTCGCGGTAGGCTCGCTGTTCAAGGGCAAGAAGCGCGACGACGCCGGCACGCTCAACAAGGAAGCGCTCCAATGAAGAAACACGTGATTTGCCTGGCCGCCGCGGCGGCGCTCGCGGCGCTGTCCGGTTGCAGCCTGATCCCGCACTACGATCGCCCGGCCGCGCCCGTCGACGCGGCCTATCCGCAAGGCCCGGCCTACCCGCCGGCCGATGCGGCGGCACCCGCGGCGGCCGACCTCGGCTGGCGCGATTACTTTGCCGATCCGCGCCTGCGCCGGCTCATCGAAGCCGCGCTGGACAACAATCGCGACCTGCGCGTGGCCGCGCTCAACGTGGAAGCCTACCGCGCGCAGTACCGCATCCAGCGCGCGGACCTGTTCCCCGAGGTGGATGCCAGCGCGTCCGGCTTGCGCCAGCGCGTGCCCGCCGACCTGTCGACCACGGGCCGGCGCCTCATCAGCAGCAGCTACGGCTTGTCGCTCGGCACCACCGCGTGGGAGCTGGACCTGTTTGGCCGCGTGCGCAGCCTGAGCACCGCCACGCTCGAGCGCTACTTCAGCAGCCAGGAGGCCATGCGGAGCACCCATATCGCCCTGGTGGCGAGCGTGGCCGATGCCTACCTGGCACTGCGCGCGGACGAGGCGCTGCTGCAGCTCACGCGCGACACGCTCGGCACCTACGAGCGCACCTACCGCCTGACCAGGCGCAGCTACGACGAGGGCATTGCCTCGCGCCTGGACCTGCGCCAGTCGCAGACCAGCGTCGAGACCGCGCGCGCCAGCCTGGCGCGCTACACGCGGCAGGTGGCGCAGGACGAGAACGCGCTGTTGCAGCTGCTCGGCACCAGCAGCATGCCGGCCGACCTGCCCGCGGGCCTGGCCCTGGACCAGAAACTGATCGCCGACGTTCCCGCCGGCCTGCCTTCGGATCTGCTGCAGAACCGGCCCGACATCCTCGCGGCCGAGCACCAGCTGCTGTCGGCCAACGCGAACATCGGCGCGGCACGGGCGGCATTCTTCCCCAGCATCAGCCTGACCGCGTCGGCCGGCACTGCCAGCAACCAGCTCTCCGGCCTGTTCGATGCGGGCTCCGGCACGTGGCTGTTCCAGCCGCACATCAACCTGCCGCTGTTCACGGCCGGCAGCCTGCAGGCCAGCCTCGACTACGCGCGCATCCAGAAGGACATCAACGTCGCGCTGTACGAGCGCACCATCCAGACGGCGTTCCGCGAAGTCGCCGACGGGCTGGCCGCGCGCGGCACCTTCGGCGACCAGCTCGCGGCGCAGCTGCGCCTGGTGGATGCGACGCAGGACTACTACAAGCTTGCCGAGGAACGCTACCGCACGGGTGTCGACAACTACCTGACCGTGCTCGACGCGCAGCGCCAGTTGTTCAATGCGCAGCAGATCCTGATCGGCAACCGGTTCAACCAGCTGAGCAGCGAGGTCAACCTGTACAAGGCGCTTGGCGGCGGGTGGAAGGCTGCGTCGGTGGTACCGGCGCCTGCGGCGGGGACGCCGGCTTCGTAGGCGGGTTCCAGGCCGCTGTATCGCCCGGGAGGACGGCGCGGCGCACGCCTCTCCCGCGCGTGGTAGAGCAACCGTGTCAAGCGGGACGCAAGCCCCCTGCACAAAAAAAGGCCGGCGACGGGCATCCCGTCGCCGGCCTTTCCTTTTTGGCGTCTGGCGTCTGGCGCCTGCCTGCCGTCTTACTTGCTGTAGACGTACACGCCGCGCCCGGTCTTGCGGCCCAGGTAGCCCGCGGCCACCATCTCGCGCATCAGCATCGCCGGGCGGTACTTCGGATCGGCAAATTCCGTGTACAGCACTTCCATCACCGCCAGCATGGTATCCAGGCCGATCATGTCGGCCAGCGCCAGCGGGCCGATCGGGTGGTTGCAGCCCAGCTTCATGGCTTCGTCGATCTCTTCCGGCGCGGCCAGGCCTTCGCCCAGCACGCAGAAGGCTTCGTTGATCATCGGGCAGAGGATGCGGTTGACCACGAAGCCCGGGTTGTTCTTGACCGTGACGGGATACTTGCCGAGTTGCTTCGACAGCGCCTCGACCAGTGCGTGCGCGGTGTCGCTGGTCTGCAGGCCGCGGATCAGTTCGACCAGGGCCATCATCGGCACCGGGTTGAAGAAGTGCATGCCGATGAAGTTGGCCGGGCGGCTGACGACTGCCGCCAGCTTGGTGATCGAGATGGAGGACGTGTTGGATGCCACCACCACGTCGTCGCCGACGATGGCGTCGATCTGCTTGAGGATCTTGACCTTGAGGTCGAAGTTCTCGGTGGCGGCTTCGATCACGATGTCGGCGGCCTTGAGATCGTCATAGGCGGTCGAGCCCTTGATGCATGCCAGCGCAGCGTCCTTGTCGGCTTCGCTGATCTTGTCCTTCTTGATCAGGCGGTCCAGGCTGCCCGCGACGGTGGCGATGCCCTTCTGCACCGCCGCTTCACTGATGTCCACCATCACCACGTTCAGGCCCACCACGGCGCATGCCTGCGCGATGCCGTTGCCCATGGTGCCGGCGCCTACGATGCCAACTGTCCTGATTCCCATCTTCTCTTCCTTGTTGCTGGTTGCTTGATTCTGATTGCTTGATTCAGCTTGTCCGATCCGGGCTGCAGGCGCGCGCTCAGGCTTCGCGCAGCGCGGCGATGATGCGCTCGGCGTGCTGCTCGAGGATCTCCGGGTCCTGCATGTCGGTGCCGTGGCCGCGCAGGGCACGGTCGGCGTAGCGCGGCACGATATGGAAATGCACGTGCGGCACCGTCTGGCCGGCGGCGGCGCCGTTGAACTGGCCGATCGAGATGCCGTCCGGGTTGAAAGCGGCGCGCACCGCGCGCGCGATGCGCTGGGTGGTGCGGATGGCGGCGCCCGCCGCGGCTTCGGACAAGTCGAAGATCTCGGCGGCGGGCTCCTTGGTCACCACCAGCGTGTGGCCGTCGGACTGCGGCATGATGTCCATGAAGGCGATCGTATCGGCATCTTCATAGACTTTGTTGCAGGGCAGTTCGCCACGCAGGATGCGGGCGAAGATATTGTTGGGATCGTACGTCTTGCTCATGTCTGGTCTCGTTGCTGATTGGCTTGCCGGGCGGCTCTGGCGGGCGCAGCCTTGAAGTTTAACGCAGGGCAATGTCTCTACATAGCGCTACCTGGCCCTGCGCATTGCCCGAAAAAGCGGCTGCGCCGGCACGTCACATATTGCGGCGGTACTGTCCGCCCACCTCGAACAGCGCGTGCGTGACCTGCCCCAGCGAGCAGGTGCGCACCGCGTCCATCAGCACGGCGAACACGTTCTCGTTGTCGATCACCGCCTGGCGCAGGCGCTGCAGCATGGCCGGCGCGGCAGACGCGTTGCGCGCGTGGAAATCGGCCAGGCGGGCGAGCTGGCTCTGCTTTTCCGCGTCGCTGGAACGCGCCAGCTCCAGCGACTGCGGGGTGGGGTCGCCAGCCGGGTTGCGGAAGGTGTTCACGCCGATGATGGGCAGCGTGCCGTCGTGCTTGAGCTGTTCGTAGTGCAGCGATTCTTCCTGGATCTTGCCGCGCTGGTAGCCGGTCTCCATGGCGCCGAGYACGCCGCCGCGCTCGGCGATGCGCTCGAACTCCTGCATCACCGCCTCTTCCACCAGGTCGGTGAGCTCTTCGATCAGGAAGCTGCCCTGGCTGGGGTTCTCGCACCGGGCCACGCCCCATTCGCGGTTGATGATGAGCTGGATGGCCAGCGCCCGGCGCACCGATTCGCCGGTGGGCGTGGTGATGGCTTCGTCATAGGCGTTGGTGTGCAGGGAGTTGCAGTTGTCGTAGATGGCGATCAGCGCCTGCAGCGTGGTGCGGATGTCGTTGAAGTCGATCTCCTGCGCATGCAGCGAGCGCCCCGAGGTCTGGATGTGATACTTGAGCTTCTGGCTGCGCTCGTTGGCGCCGTACTTGTCGCGCATGGTCACCGCCCAGACGCGGCGCGCCACGCGGCCCAGCACGCTGTATTCCGGGTCCATGCCGTTGGAGAAGAAGAACGACAGGTTGGGCGCGAAATCGTCGATGTGCATGCCGCGCGCCAGGTAGGCTTCCACGTAGGTGAAGCCGTTGGACAGCGTGAAGGCCAGCTGCGAGATCGGGTTGGCCCCGGCTTCGGCGATGTGGTAGCCGGAGATCGACACCGAGTAGAAGTTGCGCACCTGGTGGTGCACGAAGTACTCCTGGATATCGCCCATCACCTTGAGCGAGAACTCGGTGGAGAAGATGCAGGTGTTCTGGCCCTGGTCTTCCTTGAGGATGTCGGCCTGCACGGTGCCGCGCACGTTCTGCAGCACCCAGGCGCGGATCTTGGCTTCCTCGCCGTTGGTAGGCTCGCGGCCGTTGTCGGCGCGGAACTTGTCGAGCTGCTGGTCGATGGCGGTGTTCATGAACATCGCCAGGATGGTCGGGGCCGGGCCGTTGATGGTCATCGACACCGAGGTGGACGGGCTGGTCAGGTCGAAACCGTCGTACAGCACCTTCATGTCGTCCAGCGTGGCGATCGACACGCCCGAGTTGCCCACCTTGCCGTAGATGTCCGGGCGCGTGTGCGGGTCCTCGCCGTACAGCGTGACCGAGTCGAAGGCGGTGGACAGGCGCTTGGCGTCCATGCCCTCGGACACCAGCCTGAAGCGGCGGTTGGTGCGGAAGGCGTCGCCCTCGCCGGCGAACATGCGGGTGGGATCTTCGTTCTCGCGCTTGAAGGCGAACACGCCGGCGGTGTACGGGAAGCTGCCGGRCACGTTCTCGCGCATCAGCCACCTGAGCACCTCGCCGTCGTCCTCGAAGCGCGGCAGCACGACCTTGCGGATGGTGGTGCCGGACAGGGTCGTGCTGGTCAGCGTGGTGCGCAGCTCCTTGTCGCGGATCTTCACCACGTATTCGTCGCCGCCATAGGCCCGGCGCATCTCCGGCCACATCGCCAGCAGCTTGCGCTCGTGCGCGCGGAGCGCGGCGTCGCGCCCGGCGGCGAGCGCCTGCAGGGCATCTCCTGCGCTGTCCGCGGCCTGCCCGGGCGCTGCCAGCAGCATGCGGCGCGCCTCGCGCAATTGCTGGCGCTCGCGCGCCAACCGGCTCTGCGTGTCCACGCGGCGGTGATAGGCGCGCACGGCATCGGCCAGCTCGGCCAGGTAGCGGTTGCGTGCGGGCGGCACGATCACGTTCTGCCCGGTGGAGACGCGCCCGGCCAGTTGCGGCAGCACGCCGGCGGCGGCGCGCAGGCCGCGCGTGGCGAGCGCCGCGAGCAGGCCCTGGTAGAGCATGGTGACGCCGTCGTCGTTGAAGCGCGAGGCCTGGGTGCCGTAGACCGGCATGTCCTCGGGCTTGCCGTGCCATTGCTCGCGGTTGCGCTGCACCTGCTTGGCCACGTCGCGCCAGGCGTCCTGCGCGCCCTTGCGGTCGAACTTGTTGATGGCGACGAAATCGGCGAAGTCCAGCATGTCGATCTTCTC
This sequence comes from Cupriavidus sp. 05N40, assembly GCF_056397305.1. Taxonomy (NCBI): domain Bacteria; kingdom Pseudomonadati; phylum Pseudomonadota; class Betaproteobacteria; order Burkholderiales; family Burkholderiaceae; genus Cupriavidus; species Cupriavidus sp. 05N40. Next base: position 22,086 of record NZ_JBFTND010000074.1, on the reverse strand, counting down.
GAGCTGGCTGGCGGCGCCGAACTCGGGCGTCATCACGTATAGCGACAGATCCGCATGCGGCACGATGGCGGCGTCGCCCTGGCCGATGCCCGAGGTCTCCACGATGATCAGGTCGAAGCCGCCCGCCTTGCACGCGGCCAGCACATCGGGCAGCGCCTGCGAGATCTCCGAGCCGGCCTCGCGCGTGGCCAGCGAGCGCATGAAGATGTGCGGGTGGTTGATCGCATTCATGCGGATGCGGTCGCCCAGCAGCGCGCCGCCCGATTTCCGGCGCGAGGGATCGATCGAGATCACGGCGATGGACAGCGCATCGCGCTGGTCCAGCCGGATGCGGCGGATCAGCTCGTCGGTCAGGGAGGACTTGCCGGCGCCGCCGGTGCCGGTGATGCCCAGCACGGGCGTCTTCACGTGCGCCGCCTCGGCACGCAGCGCTTCGGCCAGCGCGGGATCGGCCTTGCCGTTCTCCAGCGCCGTGATCAGCTGCGCCAGCGCGCGGCGGTCGCCGCCTTTCACCGCGTCGAGCGTAGTGGGAGCGTAGCGCGCCAGGTCGATATCGCAGCGCTGCACCATGTCGGCGATCATCCCGGCCAGGCCCATGCGCTGGCCGTCCTCTGGGCTGAAGATGCGCGCCACGCCGTAGGCCTGCAGCGCGCGGATCTCGTCGGGCACGATCACACCGCCGCCGCCGCCGAACACCTGGATATGTTCGCCGCCGCGCTCGCGCAGCAGGTCGATCATGTACTTGAAATACTCGAGGTGGCCGCCCTGGTAGCTGGAAATGGCGATGCCCTGCACATCTTCCTGCAGCGCCGCGCTGACCACTTCCTGCACCGAGCGGTTGTGCCCGAGATGGATCACCTCGCAGCCGGAAGACTGCAGGATGCGCCGCATGATGTTGATGGACGCGTCGTGGCCGTCGAACAGCGAGGCCGCGGTGACGAAACGCACCTTGTTGACGGGACCCTTCGGTCCCTGCGCCGGACGGGCGGCGCCTGGCTGCGAACCCTTCTGCACATCGGAAAGATCGGTCATTGTCTCCACCTGGTTCGGTGTTCGGGCCATCCGCAGGGTCTGGCGCGGCGGCCGCTCTGGTGGCGGCTCGGCTCGCGATGCGGGCAGTCTGGCTGGCGCCGGCACTGCCGCTTGATTATATGACGTTAACGTTAACGGCAATCAAGCGACACAGGCATTGCCTGCCGTGCCGCCCAGGCGACCATGGCGGCTATYGTCGCACAGTTGGCGGCGAATGTGCCGGTACAGTCGGGGGGAGGTTCGGGGGGAGGACCGGGGGGAGGTTCGGGGGGGAGGCGAGACACCGGGCATGGCGGCGATGGCCGCCGGAGCCGGCGCAATGGCGGCCTGCGCGGGACGGCCGATCCGGGCGCAAGCCTGGCTGGTCTGCGTATGCAGCGCGCCTGGCTAGCGATCAACTCGCCGCCGGCGCACGGTCAGGTCACATCCCGGGTTCCGGGCACTGCGTGAAGGCGCGCCGCTGTCCCAGCCGATGCCCCAGCGCACGCGCCATCCCGCCCAGCCAGCGCCACGACAGCGGCGCCGGGTTCTCGGCCAGCGTGAAGCGCGCGCCCTCGCTCTCGCCGGAGAGCCATACCATGGCGCCGGCCGGCAGCGCGCAGGTGGCGCCGGGCAGCAGCCAGATATCCGCATGGTGGCCTTCCACGGTCAGCCACAGGCGCCCTTCGATCGCCTTGACGGTTTGCCCTTCGCGGGCGCGCCAGCCCACCGGCCGGCCGGGTTCATCCAGTTCGAAGATCCGTAGTTCACGCATTTTGCCGCTCCTGTCTCTGCATTGCGGTGTGCTCCGGGCCCTGCYGGCACCACCGATGGGGCCGGCGCGGGTACCTCCTCCGCATGCCTTCCATTATTCACGGCGGCAACTACAATCACATGAACAGTTGTGAACAGTTTTCCATGCACTGTTCAGTAGTTTTTCCTGACACTTCGATGCCTGGGGCCGCGCCCCGGCGCCCCGACACCATGAAGCTGACCCTCGTCCCCTCCACCGGCGTGCCCATCACCGACCAGATCGTCAACGAGGTCAAAAGCTGGATCAGCTCGAGCGACGCGCGGCCCGGCGCGCGCCTGCCGTCGATCCGCCAGATGGCGGCGGAACATGGCATCAGCCGCTTCCCGGTGATCGAGGCCTATGACCGGCTGGTGTCGCAAGGCCTGCTCGATTCGCGCCACGGCTCGGGCTTTTTCGTCGCCGACAGCCCGTTGCTGGCGCGCGCGGCCAACGGCTGGTCCGACCCGAGCCTGGCGGAGGACCTGTCGGACCATATCCTGGAGCAGTTCAACCACCCGAGCACCATGCTCAAGCTGGCCGGCGGCTTCATGCCGGAGCACTGGCGCGACCTCGAGGGCCTGACCCAGGCCATCCGCCAGGTTTCACGCACGGAGGTGGCCAGCGTGATCCACTACGCCACGCCGATGGGCCTGCCGGAGCTGCGCCAGCATGTGCTCACGCGCGTGCGGCAGCTCGGCATCACGGCGGAGCTGCCGCAGGTGCTGATCACCAGCGGCGCCAGCCAGGCGCTGGACCTGGTGGTGCGCCGCCTGCTCAAGCCGGGCGACACGGTATTCGTGGAGGATCCCGGCTACTACAACCTGTTCGGGCTGCTGCGCCTGCAGGGCGTGCGCCTGGTGGGCGTGCCGCACACCGCCAACGGCCCCGACCCGGACGCCACCGAGGCCTTGCTGCGCGAGCACAAGCCCAAGCTGTTCTTCACCAACAGCGTGCTGCRGAACCCCACCGGCTCGACGCTGGCGCCGCCCGTGGCGTTCCGCCTGCTGGAGCTGGCGCGGCGGCATGGCTTCCGCTTCGTCGAGGACGACATCTTCTCGGACTTCCAGACCCACTACACCGACCGCCTCGCCACGCTCGACCAGCTCGAGCACGTGATCTATATCGGCGGCTTCTCCAAGACCGTGTCCGCCTCGCTGCGCATCGGCTACCTGGTGGCCGACAAGGCGCTGGTCAAGGATCTGGTGGATGTGAAGGTGCTGACCAGCGTGGCCGGCTCGCACTTCGCCGAAGCCGTGACGGCGGCGCTGCTCGAGCGCGGTGCCTACCGCAAGTATATGGAGCGCCTGCGCCTGCGCGTGCGCCAGGCCACCGCGGGCGCGGTGCGGCGGCTCCACGGCGCGGGCTGGGAGGTGTATTGCGAACCCGCGGGCGGCAACTTCCTGTGGGCGCGCACGCGCGGCGTGGAAGATTCGCGCGAACTGGTGACGCTGGCCGAGCGGCATGGCGTGACCCTGGCGCCGGGCAACTACTTCCGCCCCGGCGGCGAGACCTCGCCCTGGATCCGCATCAACTCGGCGTTCGTGGAGGAGCCGCGCGCGCTGGCCTTCCTGCAGGAGGCCGGCGCGCTCGAGAAATAGGGCGGAACGCCCCTGCCCCGCCAGCCATCAAGCGGCGGCGACGGCGGCGGCCCCGAGGTTTACTTCGCATGCGAAACATATATACTTCGCATGCGAACATTATCTCAGGAGACCGAAGTGATTCCGCAACTCGAAACCGACCTCGCCGGCGGCGTGCTCACGCTGACCATCTCGCGTACCGACAAGAAGAATGCGCTGTCCAACGCCATGTACTGCGCACTCGCCGATGCGATCGAAGGCGCACCGGGTGACCCGGAGGTCCGCGTCATTGTCATCCGTGCCGCCGGCGACACATTCAGCGCAGGCAACGACGTCAGTGAATTCGCCGCCCAGGCCGCCGGCGACGGCCCCGCCGAGCGGCATGTGCACCGCTTCCTGCGCAGCCTTGCCACCACCAGCTTGCCGCTGATCGCCGCCGTACAGGGCAAGGCGGTCGGCGTCGGCACCACCATGCTGCTGCATTGCGACTATGTGCTGCTGGCCGACGATGCCCAGCTGATCACGCCGTTCATCAACCTGGCGCTCGTGCCGGAAGCCGCGTCGAGCTTGCTGATGCCGCTGCGGGTGGGCCATGCCCGCGCGTTCGAGATGTTCGCGCTCGGCGAACCGGTCGCGGCCACGCAGGCGCTGGCCTGGGGCATCGCCAACCGGACCGTGCCGGCAAGCCAGTTGCATGCCGAGGCGGCGGCAATGGCCGGGCGTATCGCCGCGAAGCCATCCGGCGCGCTCCAGGCCATGAAGCGGCTGATGCGCAACGGGCAGGCGCTGGTTGCGCAGATGGATGCGGAGAGCGCCTGCTTCGAGGAGCGCCTGATGAGCGCGGAAGCGAAGGAAGCCTTTGCGGCCTTCGCACAGCGCCGGCCCGCGGATTTCTCGCGGGTGACACGCACCTAGGCCACGTTCAGGCCAGATTCAGGGCGCACGCCGGCTGCGCCCTGAATGCCCGGGTACCGCCGCGGCTCAGTCCTCGACTGCGGGGAATTTATCCTGCAGGCTCTGCAGCCAGCGCGCGACGACAGCCATTTCCGCTTCGCTGAAGCCATCGGACAGCCGGGCGTTCAGCTCCACCAGGCCCGCCTTCGAGCGGCCATGCGCGGCGCGGCCCGCCGGTGTCAGCCAGACGCGCGAAGCACGGCCGTCGGCGGCATCGGCCCGACGCTCCACCAGGCCCGCCACGGCCATCCTGTCCACCAGGCCGCTCATCCCGGGCGCGCCCATGTCGAGCGCGGCGGCCGCTTCGCTCATCAGCACGCCGTTGTTCTTGCCCAGGAAGAACAGCAATCCCGCCTGCGCGGCGGTCACGCCGCCGAGCGCCGTGCGCGCCTGCGTCCAGCGCTGCAGCCGCCGCTGGCCGACGTTCAGCAGGTAGACCAGCCGCCGTTCCGAATCGTCCTTCAACTTGTCGTCTCCGAATCCGTGGTTGCACATGAGCGTGCGCGAAGCGCTTCGCATGCGAACCTTATCACGCCCGCGGGTGCCCGGACTCGCCGATGCCCGCGCCTGCGAAGCATTGCGGCGCCGGCCCTCAGCCGCCGTGCAACACGGCGTTGCGGCGCGCGTAGAGGAAGTAGATGGCCAGGCCCAGTACCAGCCAGGCCAGGAAAGCGATCCAGGTCAGTGCCTGCAGGTGGGCCATCAGGAACAGGCAGAAACCCACCGACAGCAGCGGCACCACCGGCACGCCCGGGCAGCGGAAGGCGCGCGGCAGTTCGGGCCGGGTCTTGCGCAGCACCAGCACCGCCACCGAGATCAGCGTGAAGGCCGACAGGGTGCCGATATTGATCAGCTCCGCCAGCACGTTGAGCGGCACGAAGGCGGCGATCGCCGCGAACACGATGCCCACGGTCCAGGTAGCGAAGAACGGCGTGGCATGCACCGGATGCACCCTGGACAGCCGCTCCGGCAGCAGGCCGTCGCGCGACATGGCGAAGATGATGCGGGTCTGGCCGAAGGTCATCACCAGGATCACCGTGGTCATGCCCAGGATCGCACCCAGGTCGACGAAGCCGGCTACCCAGTTCTGCCCGGCGTACTGCAGCGCCAGCGAGACCGGGTGATCGACGCCGGCAAACTTGGCGAACGGCACGATGCCGGTCATGATCGCCGCCACCGTCACGTACAGCACGGTGCAGACCGCCAGCGAGCCGATGATGCCGATGGGCAGGTCGCGGCGCGGGTTGCGCACTTCCTCGGCGGCGGAGGTCACCGCGTCGAAGCCGATAAAGGCGAAGAACACCAGCGCCGCCGCGTTGAAGATGCCGTCGAGGCCGAACGGCGCGAACGGATGCCAGTTGGCTGGCTTCACATGCCACACGCCCACCGCGATGAACAGCAGCACCACCGCAATCTTGATGGCCACCATCACATTGTTGAGCCGCGCCGATTCGCGCACGCCGTACGACACCACCCAGGTGATCGCCAGCATGATCACCGCGGCCGGCAGGTTGAACAGCGTCTCCACGCCCGGCACCGCACCCGGCGCGGCGCTCAGCGCCGCCGGCAGGTGGATGCCGAAGCCGCCCATCAGCGACTGGAAATACCCCGACCATCCCACCGACACCGCCGAGGTGGCCAGGCCATATTCGAGCAGCAGGTCCCAGCCGATCATCCACGCCACGATCTCGCCGAGCGTGGCGTAGCTGTAGGTGTAGATGGAACCGGAGACGGGAATCGCGGACGCGAACTCGGCGTAGCACAGCGCGGCAAACCCGCACGCCAGCGCGGCGATGACGAAGGAGACCGTCAGGGCGGGCCCGGCGGTCAGCGCGCCGGTGCCGGTCAGCACGAAGATGCCGGTGCCGATGATGGCGCCGATGCCCATCATGATCAGGTCGACGGGGCCCAGCACTTTCTTCAGGCCGTCGTCGCGCGCGGCGGCCAGCATGGCCTCGATGTTCTTGGTGCGGAACAGACTCATGGCGGGCACTCCTGGCGCTTCTCGGCTCTGAAAAGCGGCGTAGTTTACCTTGGCCTCCGTGCGCGGACGTCACTTCGCGCGGTGCCGCCGTATCCGGGCTGCCGCGGCACCGCGCTTGCCCGCCACCAGCCGGAAAACAAAAAAGCACGGGCGCAAACCCGTGCTTTCCTTGTCACCCGGCAACAGCCCGGGGACTACTTCGCCACCGGCATGGTGAACTCCGCGCCCTTGSCGATRCTGTCSGGCCAGCGCTGCATGAYGCTCTTGTAGCGCGTGTAGAASCGSAYGCCTTCCTCGCCGTAGGCRTGGTGGTCGCCGAACAGCGAGCGCTTCCAGCCGCCGAACGAGTGMCACGCCAYCGGCACCGGGATCGGCACGTTGATGCCGACCATGCCCACCTGGATCTGGCGCGAGAACGCGCGCGCCACGCCGCCGTCGCTGGTGTAGCAGGACACGCCGTTGCCGTACTCGTGCGCGTTGATCAGGTCCACCGCCTGGGCAAAGTCGTGCACGCGCACCACCGACAGTACCGGACCGAAGATCTCTTCCTTGTAGATGGTCATGTCCGGCGTGACGTGGTCGAACAGCGTGCCGCCCACGTAGAAGCCTTCCTCATGTCCGTCGACCTTGTGGCCGCGGCCGTCGGTCACCAGCGTGGCGCCTTCTTCCACGCCGCGGGCGATATAGCCTTCCACCTTGGCCTTGTGGGCGGCGGTCACCAGCGGGCCCATCTCGGCATCGGCTTCCATGCCGTTGCGGATCTTCAGCGCCTGCGCGCGTTCGGCCAGGCGCGGCACCAGCTGGTCAGCCACCTCGCCCACCGCCACGGCGACCGAGATCGCCATGCAGCGTTCGCCGGCCGAGCCGTAGGCGGCGCCGATCAGCGCGTCCACGGCCTGGTCCAGGTCGGCGTCGGGCATCACCACGAGGTGGTTCTTGGCGCCGCCCAGGGCCTGCACGCGCTTGCCGTGCTTCGTGCCTTCGGTATAGATGTACTCGGCGATCGGCGTGGAGCCGACGAACGACAGCGCCTGCACGTCCTTGTGCGCCAGCAGCGCGTCGACGGCTTCCTTGCCGCCCTGCACCACGTTGAACACGCCGTCGGGCAGGCCGGCCTGCTTGAGCAGATCGGCGATCAGCAGCGAGGGCGAGGGGTCGCGCTCGCTCGGCTTGAGCACGAAGGTGTTGCCGCAGGCCAGCGCCACCGGGAACATCCACATCGGCACCATCACCGGGAAGTTGAACGGCGTGATGCCGGCCACCACGCCCAGCGGCTGGCGCAGGTTCCAGTTGTCGATGCCGCCGCCGATGTTGTCGGTGAAATCGGTCTTGAGCAGGTTGGGGATGCCGCAGGCGAATTCCACCACTTCGATGCCGCGCGTGACTTCGCCCTTGGCGTCGGAGAACACCTTGCCGTGCTCGCGCGTGATCAGCGCGGCCAGGTCGTCATGGTGGCGGTCCAGCAGTTCCTTGAACTTGAACAGGATGCGCGCGCGCTTGAGCGGCGCGGTCTCGGACCAGGCCGGGAAGGCAGCGTGCGCGGCCGCCACCGCGGCAGCCACGTCCTGCGCGGTGCCGAGCGCCACGCGGCCGGCCACGGCGCCGGTGGCCGGGTTGAAGACGTCGGCGAAGCGGCCCGACGAACCGGCGCGCGCGATGCCGCCGATGTAATGCTGGATGTCGGCGATCTGCCGGTTTTCTGCGATGTTCACGTCAGTATTCCTTGTCTTGCCGCCGCGGATCCTTGCAGGCATCCGCGGCGATTTGCCGTTACTGCACGTCCTGCAGGACCTGCTTCACGGTATCGAACATGTGGCCGATCTGCTCTTCCGTGATGATCAGCGGCGGCGAGAAGGCCAGGATGTCGCCGGTGTAGCGCACCAGCACGCCGCGCTCCAGGCACTTGAGGAAGGCTTCGTAGCCGCGCGCGCCGGGCTGGCCCGGACGCGGCTCGAGCTCGATGCCGGCCACCAGGCCGAGGTTGCGGATGTCCTTGACATGCGGCGCGCCACGCACGCCGTGCACCGCGGTTTCGAAAACCGGAGCCAGGTCGGCGGCGCGGCCGAACAGGTTCTCGCGCTTGTAGAGGTCCAGCGTGGCGATGGCCGCGGCTGCCGCCAGCGGGTGGCCCGAGTAGGTGTAGCCGTGCAGGAACTCGATCGCGCCCGGCGCGGCGGAGTTGACCACGGTGTCATGCACTTCGCGCTTGACCGCCACCGCGCCCATCGGCACGGCTGCGTTGTTGATGGCCTTGGCCATCGTGATCAGGTCCGGCGTGACCTTGAAGCGCTCGGCCGCGGTAGCGGCGCCCAGGCGGCCGAAGGCGGTGATGACTTCGTCGAAGATCAGCAGGATGCCGTGGCGGCTGGTGATCTCGCGCAGCTTTTCCAGATAGCCCGCCGGCGGCACCAGCACGCCGGCCGAACCGGCCAGGGGCTCGACGATCACGGCCGCCACGTTGGACGGATCGTGCAGCGCCAGGATGCGCTCCAGGTCTTCGGCCAGGTGCGCGCCCCATTGCGGCTGGCCCTTGGAATAGGCCGCCTCGGCGATATTGAGCGTGGCCGGCAGGTGGTCGGTGCCGGGCATCAGGTTGGCCGCGAAGGCCTTGCGGTTCGGGCCGATGCCGCCAACCGCCATGCCGCCGAAGCCCACGCCGTGATAGCCGCGCTCACGGCCGATGAAGCGGGTGCGCTGGCCTTCGCCGCGCGCACGGTGGTAGGCCAGCGCGATCTTCAGCGCGGTGTCGACCGATTCCGAACCCGAGTTGGTGAAGAAGATGCGGTCCAGGCCGGACGGCATGATCGCGGCCACCTTGGTGGCGGCCTCGAAGGTCAGCGGATGGCTCATCTGGAACGGCGGCGCGTAGTCCAGCGTCTGCACCTGGCGCGTGATCGCTTCGGTGATCTCCGTGCGGCAGTGGCCGGCGGCCACGCACCACAGGCCGGCACACCCGTCGAGGACCTGGCGGCCGTCGTGCGTGGTGTAGTACATGCCGCTGGCCGAGGCGAGCAGGCGCGGCGCCGCCTTGTACTGGCGGTTGGCGGTAAACGGCATCCACAGGGCATCGAGATCGGGGATCACGGTCTTGGCGGCATCCATACGTTCCTCCTCAGGGGGTTCGTCTTGGGCGGCGGCGATCGGCGCCGCGCCCGGTTTATTTCGCTGGGCATCCCGGCATTGCCTTGGGCACTGCCGGTGAATGTGGCCACTGTAGCGGGAGGCCCTCCCATAAAGAATATACGGTCGACAAAACATCGCCTRACCGTACAGGTTCGACTATAACAACCGTACAGATCAGGAGTGAGGCGGTTTGCCGGGCCGCATCGCCGGCGGGCGTGCCATGGCGCGGTGCGGCATGGAAAGCCGCGCCCGCAGCGGGATTCCGCTGCATTGCCACATGGAACGCGAGAAAGATCCCGCTTCCCGCCCAGCGCGCCGCGCGATTAAACTGTACAGGTTCAACCCACCACGCGTGATGCATGCTTAACCTGGAACTCGTGCGCGGCCGCCGTAGCGGCGACACCCTGACCGAACAGATCGTGGCCGGCATCGCCAGCCTGGTCGAGCGCCGCGTGCTGCGCGCCGGCGTGGCGCTGCCGTCGGTGCGGCGCTTCGCCCGGCAGCATGGCGTGAGCACCTTCACCGTGGCCGAGGCCTACGGCCGCCTGACCGCGCTGGGCTACCTGAGCGCGCGGGTGGGCTCGGGCTACACGGTGGCGCATCGGCATGCCCCCGCCGGCCAGGCCCCTGCCGCGCGCTGGGAGGCGCCCGGGCTGAATGCCGCGTGGCTGCTGTCCGATGTGTTCGCCGATCATTCGGTGCCGATCAAGGCGGGCGCGGGCTGGCTGCCAGGCGACTGGCTCAACGAAGAGGGACTGCACCAGGCCATGCGCGCCGCCGCGCGCGTGCCCGCCGCGCAGGTGTCCGGCTATGGCCATCCGTACGGCTTTGCCGCGCTGCGCGAGCATATCGCCGCCGGCCTCAGCCAGTACGGCATGCCGGTGCAGGCCCAGCAGGTCGTGCTGACGCAGGGCGCCACGCAGGCGCTGGACCTGGTGGTGCGCACGCTGCTGCGTCCCGGCGATACGGTGCTGGTGGAGGATCCCTGCTACTGCAACCTGCTGCAGATCCTGCGCGTGGCGGGCCTGCAGGTGATCGGCGTGCGCCGCACCGCCGCGGGGCTCGACACCGACGCCCTCGACCACGCCATCCGCACCCATGCGCCGCGCGCGCTGTTCGTCAACACGGTGCTGCAGAACCCCACCGGCGGCACGCTCACCAGCATGAACGCGCACCGCGTGCTGCAGCTGGCCGAGCAATACCGCCTGCTGGTGGTGGAAGACGATATCTACCGCGAGCTGGCGCCGGCCGGCTCACCGATGCTGGCGGCCATGGACGGCCTCTCGCACGTGATCTACGTCAACGGCTTCTCCAAGACCATCACGCCGTCGCTGCGGGTGGGCTACCTGGCCGCCAGCCCGGAGCTGGCCAAGGCGCTGGCGCGTACCAAGATGGCGGTGGGGCTGACGTCGTCGGAAGTGACCGAACGGCTGGTGTACTCGGTGCTGACCAGCGGCCACTACGGCCGCCACGTGGCGGCGCTGGCCGAGCGGCTGCGCGGCCAGCAGGACCGCATCACGGACAAGATGGAGGCGCACGGGCTGGAAGTGCTGCTGCGCCCGGAAGGCGGGATGTTTGCCTGGGCGCGCGTGCGCGCCGACGAAAGCGGCGGCGAGGCCGCGCTGTCCGGCAACCGGCTGGCCACGCAGGCGCTGGAGCATGGCATCTGGCTGGCGCCGGGTTCGTATTTCGTGYCGGAGGAAGGGGATTCGCCGTGGATCCGCTTCAATGTGGCAACGAGCGATGCGCCAGCGCTGTGGCGCTTCTTCGATGCGCTGCGTGGCGTGCAAAGCCCGGCCACGCCGCCAGGGAGCGCCGAGGGCATCGGGCGCGGTGCGCGCAACGCGCGAGCGGGGCTGGCGCGGCTGGCCTGAGTGTCAGGCCGGCCCGGCCGCGGGTCGCGCCGCGGCCGCCGGGGCGCCGCAAGCGCGATCAGAAGCGATAGCGCACGTAGCCCGTGTAGAAACCACTGCCCGGATTGGGCTGCTTGATGCCGGCGTTGGAGACGTGCTGGTAGCGGAAGCCGGCTTCATAGGCGGTCCTGGGACCGAAAGCCACGCCCAGGCCAAGCATGTCGGAGAACTGGAACAGGCTGCCGGAGCGGTGCTCTTCCGAGGTGTACTTGCTGCTCATCATGCGCACGCCGACCGACGCTTCGAGGAACGGTACCCAGGCGCCGCCGCGCTTTTCCRGGCGCCAGATCGGCGAGAAGCCGAACTCGGTCACGTTATGGTGGTTGGTGCCGCTCAGGGTGTTCCATTCGGCCAGTTCGGCCTCCCACTGCAACTTGAACAGCCAGCCCTGCGGGTTGCCCCAGTTGAAGCCGGAATCCCAGTTCACGCCGACTTCGTACTTGTTGATGTTGTGGCCCGGATCACGGCCGAAGGCAAAGTGGACGGCGGGGTCGGCGTACGCGGACGCGCAGGCGCCGAAAGCGGCAACGGCGGCAAGCGCCTTGAATTGCGATGCGAACCGGCGGGCAAGGCCGGTCTTCTTCTGATTGGTCATGAGCATGGTGGGTGGTATTTACCGCGAAGAGTGGCAAGTCCTAGCGAAAACCTTGCCACCTCTCCCGCGGCAAGGCCGACCACCCGTACTCAGGACCAGAGACGTTCCACCACCAAGCCCGCGGTCACGGCGATCGCAAGCCAGGTGCCAATACATCCGGCAATAAAACGGTAAGTCATGGTCAAATTCCGCAACAAACGCCTGTCGCCAGGCGAATAATTCCGGAATTATACATCCATTCATGAATGTATGTTGGACGCCGGTCGACCACTCCGGCTAGGGCTCGTCGTACTGGTGAGCGATTATGCACCTCCGGGCTGCATCCTGCTCGGCCCATCCCGGTCCCTGTTGCCGTGCCGCGTCAGGGAGCGCATCCGCCCGCACCAGGCTGGCAGACGCCGACGGCGGCAGCGGCCTGCCGAGCAAATTGCCCCGGGCGGCGTCGCAGGCTTCCTCGGCCGGAAGTCGATTTTGCGCTCCAACATCCACTTCATCAGCGGGGCTGCTCAGGCCCGGCGGGCGCGCCTGCGCGATCACCCCGCGCAATCACCGCGCGGCCGGGCGGGGCGACAAGGGACCGGTCGAGGCCTACGCCACGGTGGCGTAGGCGAGCGTCTTCGGCGTCTTCACGATGACCTCGGGCCGCTCGCCCACCACCACGGTGTCGTCGAGGCGGAAGCCGCCGAGGCCATACACGTAGATGCCGGGTTCGGCCGAATAGACCTCGCCCGCCAGCAACGGCCGCGTGTTGAAGGCCATGTCCTCCGGATACTCGTGCAGCATCAGCCCGACCGCGTGCCCGGTGCGGTGGAAGATGTATTCGCCCAGGCCGGCGCGCTCGATCACCGCCTGCGCGGCAGCGTCCATGTCGCACACGCGGCGCCCGCTTACCGCGGCAGCCACCGCCGCATCGGTGGCTTCGGCGGCCACCTGGTAGCAATGCGCCTGCCGCTCGCCGGGCTTGCCGCAGAACCAGGTGCGCTCGTTCTCCACGTAGTAGCCGTTCAGGCGTGGCAGGATCAGGTTGACGATGGTATCGCCGGATGCGATGCGCGCCCCGCACGACGCGCCGTCGCCGTGGGGCGAGGCCGAGGCGGCGCCGGTCAGCGTCCAGCACTTGAGGATCTCGAAATCCTCGCCGGGAAAGCGGCGCGCCGCCTCTTCCACCATCAGCGCCGACATGGCATGGTCCAGCTCCTGCACCAGCCGTCCCGGGCGGATATGCTCGCGATAGCGGTCCTGCACCCAGTCCGTGAGCGCGCCCAGCGCGCGCATCACCTCCAGCTCCTCGGCATGCTTGACCCAGCGCATGCCGCGCATCTCGGCCATGGCCGGGCGCAGCACCAGCTCCGGCAGATGGCGCTGCGCCGCGGCCAGGACCGGGTGGCTCACGTCCACCGCGATGCGCGCGCCGCCGAGCCCGTGCGAGGCCAGCAGCGACGCCACCACCTCGGGCAGCTGCGGCGCCAGCGGCAGGCGCCGCGAGACGCGCGGATGCTCGGCGTAGTAGGTCACATCGCGCAGCCACACCGATTCGTTCTCCGTGCTCAGCCGCATATGGTTGGTGGACAGCTCGTTCATCACCGCGAACGGCTCGCCGCTACGCGGCACGAACACGAACACGGGCCGCTCCCACGGCCATACGTCGAGCTGGAAGTTGGTGGCGAACTGGAAGAAGTCCGGGGTGCCGAACACCAGCGCGTCCACGCGCAGGCGGTCCATCAGCTGGTGCATCATGGCCATGCGGTAGTCGCGCACGGCGGTGGTGATACGGGGCATGTCTTGTCTCCTGTGTCCTGAGTCTAGTGTCCTGCGTCTAGTGCCTTGTGCGTCAGAGCGCGATGCCGAGCTTGCGGATGAATGGCCCCCACGCCTCGGCGTCGCGCCGCATATGGCGCTCCACTTCCGCGGGCGGGCCCTTGATGGGGTCGAGGAACTGGCTGGCCAGCTTCTCCTTGAAGGCGGGTTCGTCCAGGGCCGCGTTGATGTCGGCGTTGATCCTGCCGACCAGCGCCGCCGGCGTGCCGGCCCTGGCCACGATGGCATACCAGCCGGGCACGGCCACGTCATAGCCGAGTTCCCTGAAGGTCGGCACGTCCGGCAGCGCCGGCAGGCGCCTCTCGCCGGTCACCGCCAGCGCCACCAGCTTCTTGCCGGCGATATACGGCTGCACGCCGGCGACCACGTTCATCATTGCGGGCGTCTGGCCCGACATCAGGCTGGTCGAGCCGCCCGCGCCGTTGAATGGCACATGCTGCAGGCGGATGCCGGCACGCTCGGCCACCAGTTCCATCGCCAGGTGGGTCGAGTTGCCGATGCCGCCCGAGGCAAAACTGATGGCGGCCGGACGCGCCTTGGCCTGGCGCACGAATTCGGCAAAGCTGGCCACGTGCAGCGACGGCGCCACCACCAGCACGAACGGCGAGCTGGCCAGCATCGCCACGCCGGCCAGGTCGCGCTGCGGCACATAGGGCAGCGACGGATACAGGAAGGGATTGAAGGCCAGGTTGGACACGCCGGCAAAGAACAGCGTGTAGCCGTCGGCCGGCTGCTGCAGCACGTAGTTGATGGCCAGCACGCCGTTGGCGCCGGGGCGGTTCTCCACCACCACGGCGCGGCCCCAGCGCTTGCCGAGCGCTTCGGCCAGCGCGCGCGCCAGCACGTCGTTGCCGCTGCCGCCGGCCTGCGGCACCACCAGCCGCACGGGGCGCTGCGGCCAGTCCTGCGCGTGCGCGGGCGCGCCGCACGTCCATCCCGCGGCTGCCAGCACGGCAGCCAGCATCAGCTTGCGTCTCTTCACATCGGTCTCCTTTTTCCTCCGCGCCGCCATGGTCTTCAGGGCGGCATGCGGTTTACTGTACCACGTGGTACACGAAGAAGAAAAGACCGCCGGACGCGGGCTGCGTGCGCGCGGCAGGCAAGTGACCGGAGAGGAACCGGGCAGGAACCGGAGAGGGTGGCCGCGCCAGAAAGCAGCGCGGCGCCATCGAGGCGCCGCGTGGCATCAGGTCGTCAGGCGCTCAGGCGCTCAGGCGCTCAGGCGTCAGACGCCTGCGCGGCCCCCGGCGCATTGAGCATGCGCGCGAAATACTTGAGGGCCGCGGTGGTGCCCTTGCGGTCACCGGTGGTGACCAGGTCGAGCAGCAGGCCGCGCACCGTGGCCAGCTCGACGCGCGCGCGCAGCTTCGCCTCGCTCGCGCTCAGTCCGTGCTGTTTGTGGAAGCGCTCGCTCAGCGCGCCGATCCAGCTGCCGATCACGTCGTCCAGAAAGGCCTGGAAGCGCTCGCGATCCCGGATGGCGCGCCCGTAGATCTCGAACAGCAGCTGGATGACCGGCAGGTAGTTGTCCGCCGAGTAGCGGGCCCAGGCCAATTCGAGCGCGCGGGCCGGATCGGTCTCGGCGGTGGCCAGGCTGGCGCGCGACTCCAGTTCGGCATGGCGGATGCGGCGCAGCACGGCCTCCCAGAAGCCGTCGGCCGAGCCGAAGTAGTAGATCAGCATGCGGTGGCTGGTGCCGAGCGCCTCGGCCACGCTGCGCAGCGAGAGATCGCCGATGCCGCGCTCCAGCACATGGCGCACGGCGCCATCCAGCAGCTGGATGGCCTGGTCGCTGGTGGCGCGGCCTTCGGCGGGCTCGGCGACGGGGGTTTCGGCCGGACGGGCGGCGGTCTTGCGAGGCGGCATGGGCGGAATCGCGTGCGGTTGGCCGGCGCCTGGCCGGCGGATGAAGCCAGCGAGTGTATGCCAGCCCGGCCGATCGCGCAGCACCCGGCCGCGCGGCGTCAGTGCTCCGCCAGCAGGAACGGCAGCGTTTCTTCCAGCAGCAGTTCCGGCATTTCCTCGGCGATATAGTGGCCGCACGGCAGGCTCTTGCCCTGTACGTTGCGCGCCACCTTGCGCCATTCCTCCAGCGGCGCGAAGCAGCGGCCCACCGCGCCCTGCTCGCCCCACAAGGCCAGCATCCCGCACTCGACCTGGCGCCCGGCGGCGATGTCGGCACGATCGTGCTCGAGGTCGATCGAGGCGCTGGCCCGGTAGTCTTCGCACAGGCCGTGCGCGGCGCCGGGCTGCCTGAGGCAGCGCAGGTACTCGGCCATGGCTTCGTCGGTAAATGGCGCCAGGCCGGCGCTGCGACTGCCCATGGTGCTGCGCAGGTAGAGCGCGGGATCGGCCTCGATCAGCGTCTCGGGGAACGGCGCCGGGCGGATCAGGAAGAACCAGTGCCAGTAGGCGGTGGCGAACTGCAGGCTGGTCTGCTCGTACATGGCCAGCGTGGGCGCGATGTCCAGCGTCACCAGCCGCCGCACCGCATCGGGATGGTCCAGCGCCATGCGGTGGGCCACGCGGCCGCCGCGGTCGTGCGCCATCACCAGGAAGCGCTCGAAGCCGAGCGCGCGCATGACCGTGACCTGGTCCTGCGCCATGGCGCGCTTGCTGTAGTTGGCATGGTCGGGCAGGCCGGCGGGCTTGCCGCTGTCGCCGTAGCCGCGCAGGTCGGTGGCGACCACGGTGAAATGGCGCGCCAGCGTGGCGGCCACCTTGTGCCAGATCACATGTGTCTGCGGATGGCCATGCAACAGCAGCAGGGCCGGGCCCTGCCCGCCCACCACGGCATGGATCTCGACGTCGCCGCATTGCACGCGGCGCGGGGTGAAGCCTTCGAACACGATTCGTCCTCCTGTCGGGATCAGGTGCAGATCCGCGTAGATGCCAGTGTAAGCATTGAACCCGCCGCTATAATTTCATTCACAGACTTTCATTCGGTCTTCATTTTCAGCAATCCTGGCGCCTTGCCGCCGCCATCGACCGCCGCTCGCCACGTGGACAATTTCTCGGACCTCGCCTTCTTCGTCACCCTGGTCAAGCGCGGCAGCCTGGCCGGCGCGGCGCAGCAGTTCGGCATCACGCCATCCGCGGCCAGCAAGCGGCTGGCCGCGCTGGAGGCCCGCCTGGGCGTGCGCCTGCTCAACCGCACCACGCGCCGGCTGAGCGTGACGCAGGAAGGCGAGGCCTACCTCGAACGCGGCGCGCGCATCCTGGCCGAGCTCGAGGAGCTGGAGCAAGGCCTGGGCGGCAGCCGCGTGGCACCGCGCGGCCTGCTGCGGGTCAACGCCACGCTCGGCTTCGGCAGGCGCCACGTGGCGCCCGCGGTGGGCGCCTTCCTGCTGGCCTGCCCCGAGGTGGAGGTGCAGCTGGAACTGACCGACCGGCCGCTCAACCTGGCCGAGGCCGGCTTCGACGTGGGCATCCGCGTGGGCGACCTGCCCGATGCCCGCCTGAGCGCGCGCCCCATCGCACATAACCGCCGCCTGCTGTGCGCCGCGCCGCGCTACCTGGCCAGCCACGGCGAGCCGGCCTCGCCGCGCGAGCTGCAGCAGCACCGCTGCATCGTGATCCGCGAGAGCGACGCCACCTACGGCACCTGGCACCTGCGCTCGGCCAGCCGCCAGGAAACCGTGAAGGTGCGCGGGCCCGCCAGCACCAACGATGGCGAGGTGGCGCTAGGCTGGGCCTTGCAGGGCCACGGCATCCTGATGCGCTCGGAATGGGAGGTGGCGCCGATGCTCAGGTCAGGGCGGCTGCGCCAGGTGCTGCCCGACTGGTCGACACCGCCCGCCGATGTGTTCGCGGTCTTCCTCACGCGCGACCAGCTCACCGCCAAGGTGCGCGCCTTCGTGGACTACCTCGCGCAGCACTTCGCCGCGCACCGCGAGCCCGGCGTGCCCCACAGCGGCTGGTAGCGGTCGGTGGCGGCTGGCGGCGCTCAGCGCAGCAGCGTGATGGCCATGCCCGCCAGCCCGCAGCAGAGGATCACCGGGATCACCCCCGCCTTGAAGCGGAACAGTGCCACCGCCGCGGCCAGCCCGATCAGGGCCGAAGGCCAGTCGAAGCGGCCCTGCAGCCCGGCCGGCCACAGCACGTGCGAGGCAAAGAACACCGCCAGGTTGACGATCACCCCGACCACCGCCGCCGTGATGGCGGTCAGCGGCGCGGTGAACTTCAGGTTGCCGTGCGTGCTCTCCACGAACGGCCCGCCGAGCAGGATGAACAGAAAGGACGGCAGGAAGGTGAAGAGGGTCACCAGTGCGGCCGCCGCCACGCCCGAGGCCAGTTCGCTGCCGGCGCCAAGCACCGCGTGCGTCCAGCCGCCGACGAAGCCCACGAAGGCCACCACCATGATCAGCGGGCCGGGCGTGGTTTCTCCCAGCGCCAGCCCGTCGATCATCTGCGGCGCGGTGAGCCAGTGGAAATGCTCGACCGCGCCCTGGTTCACATAGGGCAGCACCGCATAGGCTCCGCCGAAGGTCATCAGCGCCGCCTTGGTGAAGAACCAGCCCATTTGCGTGAGCGTGCCCTGCCAGCCGTAGCGCCATGCCAGCGCGCCCAGCGCCAGCGCCCAGATCGCCAGGAAGACGCCGAGTACGCGCGCAAAGCGCGGCCAGGTGAAACTGGCATGCTCGGGCGTCGGCGTGCCGTCGTCGATCAGCGCGGGGCCGTGGCCCGCCCTGGCGGCGCCGTGCCCGCCCGCGCCGGCGAAGCGCGCCGGCGCCAGGCGCCCGCCCACATGGCCGATCAGGGCAGCGGCCACCACGATCAGCGGGAACGGCAATGCCAGCGCGAAGATGGCGACGAACGAGGCCGCCGCAATGGCCCAGAGCCAGCCGTTGCGCAGGGCGCGCGAGCCGATGCGCCATGCCGCCGACATCACGATGGCCGTCACCGCCGGCTTGATGCCGTACAAGACGCCGGCCACCGCGGGCACCTCGCCGAAGCGCAGGTAGACCCACGACAGCAGCATCAGGATCAGCAGCGACGGCAGCACGAACAGCCCGCCCGCCATCACGCCGCCCCAGGTACGGTGCATCAGCCAGCCGATATAGGTCGCCAGTTGCTGCGCCTCGGGCCCGGGCAGCACCATGCAATAGTTGAGCGCATGGAGGAAGCGAGCCTCGGAGATCCAGCGGCGCCGCTCGACCAGGTCCTCGTGCATGATGGCGATCTGCCCGGCGGGGCCGCCGAAGCTGATGAAGCCTAGCTTGAGCCAGTACCAGAAAGCCTGGCGCAGGGAAATGGGCGCCGGGGCGGCCGCGGGAGCGAGGGTGGTGGCGTGCATCGGGTTGTGTGGGGCTGTCGGGGCCTTGCACGGTGGCAGGCAGCGTGCCAACAATAGCAGATGGGCGTGACAGCCCGGGGGCAACCCCGCGCGAGGCGGCACGGGCCAACACCACGCTGCCGGCATGGACGAAGGCGGCCTGCCGCGCCGGCGCTGTTACGCTTGCGCCAATCACATCATTTCGCCACGCAGGGCAAAGCCATCATGCATACCCAGGACCTCTCCCGCTGGACCCACAGCCACGTCTTCGACACAGGCAATCGCGCCGCCGAACGCGGCACCCGCCTGGTGATGCTCATCACCGCCGCCACCATGGTGGCCGAGATCGCCGCCGGCTTGTGGTTCAATTCGATGGCGCTGCTGGCCGACGGCTGGCATATGAGCTCGCACGCGCTGGCAATCGGCCTGGCCGCCTTTGCCTACGCCGCCGCCCGCCGCTACGCCGGCGACAAGCGCTTTGCCTTCGGCGCGTGGAAGATCGAAGTGCTGGCCGGCTTTGCCAGCGCCATCGTCCTGCTCGGCGTGGCCGCGCTGATGGTGTACGGCTCGGTGGAGCGGCTGTTCAGCCCGCAGGCCATCCACTATCGCGAAGCGATGGCGGTGACCATCGTCGGGCTGCTGGTCAACCTGGCATGCGCGCTGATCCTGGGCGACGCTCACCACGGGCATGAACACGGGCATGACCATCACCACGGCCACGATCACGATCACGACCACGGTCACGGCGGTGCGCACCACCACGACCTGAACCTGCGCTCCGCCTACCTGCATGTGCTGGCCGATGCCGCCACCTCGGTACTGGCGRTGCTGGCCCTGGCCGGTGGCTGGTGGCTCGGGCTGGCCTGGCTGGACCCCGTGATGGGCCTCGTCGGCGCGGCGCTAGTCGGCCACTGGGCGCTCGGCCTGCTCAGGCAGACCGGCACCGTGCTGCTGGACCGCGAGATGGACCACCCGGTGGTGGACGAAGTGCGCGAGGTACTGGCCAGCTTCGACCAGGGACCCGAAGGCACGCGCGTGACCGACCTGCATGTGTGGCGCGTGGGCAAGCAGAAGTTCGCGGTGATTGCCAGCCTGGTGACGCACGACAATGCGCTCACGCCGGCGCAGGTCAGGGAGGCACTATCCGTGCACGAGGAGCTTGTGCATGTGACGGTGGAAATTCACCGATGCGGACATGGGGAGGATGAAAGGCTGGCGCACCGGCACGGATGAATCGGGATGCGGGCGGTTGCGGGCCCGCGAGGCCCCGATCGGCATCCGGCTGGTGGACCAGACGGCGCCCCTGGCCCTGGCGCTGGCCGACCCGGGCGGTCAGCGAGGCCGGGCGGGCCCTGCTTCGAACAGGTGGAGAAAGTGGTCGAGGATCAGCAGGTGATCCTCGAACATCTGCCCTTCCAGCGCCAGCAACTCCTGCTGCGGCAGCCAGCGCACCGCCGCCGCGTCGTCGGCGGCGTCCACCCCGGGCAGTGCATCGAGCGGCAGGTCGAAGAAGAAGGCGTGGGTCAGCGTGCGCCCGCGCTGGCTGCGCTCGGGGTGGTCGAACAGCGCCTGGCCGCGGCATGCCTGCTGCAACTCGGCCTTTGGCAGATTGAAGCGGGTTTCCTCGTCGAGCTCGCGCAGGACCGCGTCGGCCACGCGCTCGTGCTGGTCCAGAAAGCCGCCCGGCAGCGCCCATGCGCCGCGCCCGGGCTGGCCGCCGCGGCGGATCAGCAGCACATGGCCGCAGCAGCGCACCACCGCGTCCACGGTGACGAAGACCGGCGGATACGGCGCGGCCGCCCAACGGTGGCGATGGTCCTCGAGGAAGCGGTACTCAGCCAGCAGCACGGCGAAGGCCTCGCGCGCGGCGAACTCGCGCAGGAAGGCAGCGACCGGGGGCGGCAGCACGCGCTCCACGCCATCGAGCGCGCCCGCCTGTGCGAACCACTGCCCGCGCACATCGGCCGCATTGAGTTGTCCGAAGCTGGGCTGCGGCACCAGGGGCCAGCCGGGGAAGTCGTTGAGATAGCCCGAGGATGCATCCTTGAAATGCCCGAACAGCCCGACGCGCGCCTCGGCGCGCAGGCCCGGCTCCGCACCCGGGAACTCGCCCAGGAACTCGCCCAGGACCGCGCCCACGGCGGCGCGCACGGCGGCAGCCCAGCGCGGGCCCTCGTAGTAGTCGCGCACGGCCACGAAGCGCAGATCCGGCACGCGGGCAGCGTCCCATGCGGCCACCGCGGCCTCGATCATGCGGCGGCGCTCGTCGCCGGTGAACGGATTCTTTACCGTGCGCGCCCCACCTGCCGAGCCCAGCACGACGATCACCACGCGCGCCTGCGACAGCGCCTGGCGCAGCATGGCGAAGTGCCCGTCATGGAAAGGCTCGAAACGGCCGATGTACACCAGGCAGTCGAATGGCGCCGGATCCGGCTGGGCGGCGGGCGCCGTCGGCGTGGGCAAGGTCATCGGTGTTTCGTCTTCATGACATCGGACTTCATACTTCGGATATCCCGGGGCATGCGCCTACTTCAGTTCGCAGTACATGCAAAGCGGCAAGCCTTCCTGGCGCTGGAACTCGCGCGAGGCGCGCACCGCGGGCGGCAGGCGCTCGGCCGCGATCAGCGAGAATCCATAGCGGGCAAAATAGTTGGGGCAACTGGCACTGAGCAGCACCGCGCGCGTACAGCCGTTGGAGCGTGCGCGCATCAGCGCGGCGGCAACCATATGGGATGCGATGCCCCGGTCGCGGTAGGGAGGCAGCACGGCCACCGAGCGCACCACCACGGTCTCGTCATACCCCTCGGTGCCGGCGCAGCCGACGATCTTGCCGTCGAGCAAGCCAATATGGAACAGCGCCAGCGAGGGATCGAGGTCGTCGCTGGCGAGGCCACAGGATYCCAGGATTTCCGCGATTGCCGGCCAGTCGGCCGGTTGTGCTGCGCGGACACGCAGATCTCTTGTCATTGCAATTATCTATCCGCCACGCACGATGGCGGAGGTTGTCATGGATGGACTGCGTTGACTTCACACTACATGATTC
>NZ_JBFTND010000073.1:0-30762 GCF_056397305.1 Cupriavidus sp. 05N40 | reverse complement strand
GTGTACGATCCCAACCCGGACCGGCAGGAAGCCAGGCTCTCGCGGCTGATCGACCGGATCAAGGATCTCGAGCCGAAGTCGGTCTACCTGCAGGCCTATCACGACCCCGACGGCAGCGGCACCGCCCAGGCGCTCTACTTCCCCAACCGCCACATGCCGGTTCGCGCCGACCTGTTCTCGCGCACGGCCTGGCAGCTGATCACCCGCGCGGGGGTGCAGGTCTACGCGGCACTGCCGGTGCTTTCCTACAAGCTGCCGGCGGGCCACCCGGCCGAGTCGCGGCTGGTGGGCGTGTTGCCGGGCTCGCCGCCCACGCAGTTCGATCCGCGCCAGCGGCAGCGGCTCAGCCCCTTCGATCCGCTCGCCCGCGGCGTGATTCGCGATATCTACTACGACCTGGGCAGGTACACCGCGCTGAACGGCGTCGTGTTCGGCGAGGATGCAAGCCTGAGCGATGTCGAGGATGCCAGCGATGCGGCCCTTGCCGTCTACGCCGACTGGGGCCTGCCGCGCGAACTCGCGGCGATCCGCGCCAACCCCGACCTGCTGCAGAGGTGGTCGGGCGCCAAGCTCCAGTACCTGATCGACTTCACCAGCCAGCTGGGGGAAATCGTCAAGGACTACCAGGGCGGCGGCAATGTGCTGACCGTGCGCAGCCTGCCTGCCAACGCGGTCCTGCGTCCCGACGCGGGCATGCGCCTGGCGCAGGACATCGATGCCTTCGCCGCGCACTACGACTTCGTCAACCTGATGGCCTTCGCGGACACGGGCGGACCGCCTTCGACGCCGTGGCTGGAAAGCCTGGCGCGCGCGGTGGCGGCGCATCCCGGGGCGCTGCCGAAAACCATCTTCGCGCTGCAGACGCTCGACGGCCGCACGCAGGCCCCCATCGCCAGTACCGACTTGCTCCAGCAGATGCGGCAGTTGCGCATGGCGGGCGTGAAGCACCTCGGCTATTGCCCGGACCAGTTCATGGTGAACCAGCCGGACCTGGCGGTGCTGCGGGACGTCATGTCCATGCAGAACCTGGTACGGCCGCGCAGTGGCATGAAGGTCTAGCCAACGAGCACAGAAGAACAAGTGGGGGAAATGATGAAGAGCACCGCGAGCCTGATATCGAATTTCGTTTTCTACTATCCGCTGTTCATGTCCTATCTATGGATGACCGGCGGACTGCTCCACTACTTCCTGGTCGAGAGGAAAGAGCGCATGAAGAAGCGCGCAGACGCGACGCTCGACTGCCCCAAGGTCTCGGTGATCGTGCCGTGCTTCAACGAGGAGGACAACGTACGCGAGGTGATCGCGAACCTGGCGCAACTGCGCTATCCCAACTTCAACATCATCGCCGTCAACGACGGCAGCCGCGATGCCACCGGGGCGATCCTCGACGAGCTGATCGACCAGTACCCGCAATTGCTGGTGATCCACCAGAACAACAATGAGGGCAAGGCCATCGGACTGACCACCGCGGCCATGCTGACCGATGCCGAGTACCTGCTGTGCATCGACGGGGATTCCTTGCTCGACCGCGAGGCGATTGGCTGGATGCTGCGCCATTTCCTGCGCGACGCCGGGGTTGGCGCGGTGACCGGAAATCCGCGCATCCGCACCCGGACCTCGCTGCTGGGCCGCATGCAGGTCGGCGAGTTCTCGTCCATCGTGGGCCTGATCAAGCGGACCCAGGAGATGTACGGCCGCCTGCTCACCGTGTCCGGCGTAGTCTGCATGTTCCGCAAGAGCGCGCTGCGCAACGTGGGCTACTGGAGCCCCGACATGCTGACCGAGGACATCGACATCAGCTGGAAACTGCAGGTCAACGGCTGGCGCCTGCACTTCGAGCCGCGCGCGCTCAGCTGGATCCTGATGCCGGAGACCTTCAAGGGCCTCTTCAAGCAGCGCCTGCGCTGGGCGCGGGGCGGCATCCAGGTGTTGCAGAAGTACGCGGCGCCCATCGTCATCAAGAACAAGCCGATGATGTGGCCGATCTTCCTCGAGTACTCGATCAGCGTGATCTGGGCCTACTGCATGCTCTTCACCCTGGTCATGACGGCGGCTACCGCGCTGTTCGACCTGCCCGAGGCGTGGCGCTTCGCGGGGCTGCCGCGCGGGGCCGGTGTCTTCCTCTTTCTGACCTGCTGCGTGCAGATCCTGGTGGGCTGCGTCATCGATCGCCGCTACGACACCAAGCTGCTGCACTACTTCCTGGACACGATCTGGTACCCGGTCGCGTTCTGGACCATCAGCATGGTCGCATCGGTGATCGCCTTGCCCAGCGTGCTGCTGCACCAGCGCCGCACCCGGGCCAGGTGGGTCAGCCCGGACCGCGGCATCCGCGAAGGCGCGCCCGCGTCCACGCCGCCTACGTCACCGGCGCCGGCGTATGCCAGCCGGCTTGAAGAGCATTCTTGAGGAGGAGTGAGAAATGAAAGAACCGATCATTGACGCATCCGGCACGACGTTGCAGCAGTATCTGCAACAGCATGCGCGAGGCAAGGCAATCCGACGATATGTCTGGTACCGCCTGGTACGGCCCGTGGTGCTGGCATCGATCTGGGTGGCGGCTGCGTTCTACATCTACTGGTGCGTGGTCTCGGCGGGGAGCACCGAGTTCTCGCTCAAGGAGATCGTTCCCGATGCCCTGACCATCCTTGGCATGGGCCTGGTGTTCACGGTGTGGACCCTGGTGCGACGCCTGGAGAAGAGCGAGGTGGACCCGATGCGCAAGGCCCGCACCGTGCCCGGCTCCACGCTCGACCTGGCCAAGGATGTGGTGCTGTCGGTGGGCACCGGCCGCCGGCTGGTGGCCTATCACGACGAGGACGGCCTCGTTTCGCACGTGGCACAACTGCAGAGGGAGGCGGCCTGACCAGCATCGGCGGTTCGGCCTCGCGCAGGCAGCCAGCAGGTTGCCGCGCGAGGCCAGCGCGAACCAACTTCTGTATTCTCACGGGGAATCATCATGTGTGGCATTGTCGGCGCTATCGCGCAACGTAATGTGGCACCGGTCCTATTGGAAGGATTGCGGCGCCTGGAATATCGCGGCTACGACTCCTGCGGCATCGCCGTGCTGCAGGACGGAGAACCCAGGCGCGCGCGCAGCATGTCGCGCGTGGCCAAGCTGGCGGAGCAGGTCGGGCAGACCCGGCTCGAAGGCACCATCGGGATTGCCCACACGCGCTGGGCGACCCATGGCGCRCCGCTTACCCGCAATGCCCACCCGATCTTCTCCAGCGGCGAGATCGCCCTGGTTCACAACGGCATCATCGAGAATCACGATGCGCTGCGTGAATCGCTGCGCGCACGCGGCTACGAGTTCGATTCGCAGACCGACACCGAGGTCATCGCGCACCTGGTGCACCACTGCTTTCACCACGAAGGCGGCGGCGACCTGTGCAAGGCCGTGCGGCTCGCCCTCGCCCAGCTGCATGGCGCCTACGCCATCGCCGTGTTCTCGCGCAACCAGCCGGACCTGGTGATCGGCGCGCGCTCGGGATCGCCACTGGTGGTGGGCCTGGGCGACGACGGCAACTACCTTGCCTCCGACACCATGGCGCTGACCGGCAGCGCCGAGCATTTCATCTACCTCGAGGAAGGGGACCTGGTCTCGCTGTCGCGGGACGGCGTGCATATCCTGGACGCCGAAGGCGAGGCGGTCAGCCGCGAGATCCGCAAGATCGAAGCGACCGCCTCCGCCGTGGAGCTCGGTCCGTACCAGCACTACATGCAGAAGGAGATCTTCGAGCAGCCGGCCGTCATCGCCGACTCCACCGAACACCTGGAAGGGTTCGCGCCTGCCCTGTTCGGGGAGCAGGCCGAGGGCGCGTTCGCCGACATCGATTCAGTGCTGATCCTCGCATGCGGCACCAGCTACCACTCCGGCCTGACCGCCAAATACTGGCTGGAGTCGATCGCGCGGATGCCCACCAGCGTGGAAATCGCCAGCGAGTACCGTTATCGCGACAGTGTGCCGAACCCGCGCACGCTGGTGCTGGTGATCTCGCAGTCCGGCGAGACGGCGGACACGCTGGCAGCGCTCAAGCACGCGCAGGCGCTTGGCCACCGCCATGCGCTGGCGGTCTGCAATGTCGCCGGCAGCGCCATCATGCGCCAGGCGAACCTGCATTTCCTGACCCGCGCCGGCGCCGAGATCGGGGTTGCCTCGACCAAGGCGTTCACCACCCAGCTGGTCGGGCTGTTCGTGCTGGCGGCCACGCTGGCCAAGCAGCGCGGCCTGCTCGGCGCCTGGCAGGAGGCCGTCATGCTGCAGCAGCTGCATCACCTGCCGGCGGCACTGAACGGCGTGCTGGCGCTGGAGCCGCAGATCATCGCCTGGGCAGGCTCGCTGGCGCGCAAGGAGAATGCGCTGTTCCTCGGGCGCGGCATCCACTACCCCATCGCGCTGGAGGGCGCGCTGAAGCTCAAGGAGATTTCCTACATCCATGCCGAGGCCTATGCCGCCGGCGAGCTCAAGCACGGGCCGCTGGCGCTGGTGACGGAGGAGATGCCGGTGGTGGCGGTCGCGCCCAACGATGCCCTGCTGGAGAAGCTCAAGTCCAACCTGCACGAAGTGCGCGCACGCGGCGGTGAGCTCTACGTCTTCTCCGACGCCGACAGCATGATCGTCAGTGCGCCCGGGCTGCACGTCATCCGCATGCCGGAGCACTACGGGCTGCTCTCGCCGATCCTGCATGTGGTGCCGCTGCAGATGCTGGCCTACCACACCGCCTGCGCACGCGGGACCGATGTGGACAAGCCTCGCAATCTGGCCAAGTCCGTCACGGTGGAGTAGCGATGAGCTCGTTCGCCATGATGCGAAGCGCGACGCTAGTGCTCGCCGGCGCGCTGTTGTGCGCGCCGGCGGGCGCGCGCAACGACAGCCGCGGCGCCGGCCGCAACGACGCCCGCGCGCCGGCCAAGGTCCGCCCCGATGTCGATCAGCGCGCCTATATGCACGGCATCGGCGCGGCGGCCGGCCCCGGGGATGTCACCTACGTCTTCTTCAGCAGTTCCGGCCTGCCGCCGCGCGGGCCGGATCGTAATCGCAACTGGAGCCACGACATCTATGTGGCCGAATGGAGGCCTTCGCAGGCGAACCTGGGCAAGCCAAGGCTGCTGGTGGCGGAGAAGGAAGCCCAGGAGCCGGTCTCGGTAGCGCAGAATGGCGCGGGCCGCATCATGCTGACCTTCGAGGACGGCTCGAATACCGCCAACGGTGTCAGCCAGCGTTACCGCGTGTACGCCGCGGACCTGCAGCCGCAACAGGCGAAGTCGGTCGACGTCTGGTCCGGCGGGCACTCCGGGCACGTCGCGCGGGTAGGCGAGAGCTTCGTGGTGTTCTACTCGGACGACTGGATCGACGGCGGCGGCGTGGACAACCTGGGCACCGGCAACGGCGTCTACCTCAAGGCCTACGACGCCAACGGGCAGTTGCTGCGCAGCACCGACGTGGCTCGGGACAAGCGTGAATGGTGGCCATTGATCGCCGGTTCGGAAGACCACGCCTTGCTGGCCTGGCAGGAGTTCGTCCCCGGCGAGACGCACGCCAGGCTGAAGACGGCGGCCTATCGGCCAAGCGATGGCGCGCTGACCGGCACACAGGTGCTGAACGACAACCTGAAGTACTACACCTATGGCGTGACCTACGTCCCGGACCTCAAGCGCTTCCTGGTGGTGGGCACGACCGGTGCGGGCAAGGGCTTCGCCCATCTGCTCGACGCCGGCGGCAAGGTGACCGCCTCGCTCGCCTGCATGCCTGCCAGCGTGCGCGAGGCCGGCATCACGGTGGTCGGCGATACGGCGTTCACGCCCGCGCAGGACGGCCGCCTGCTCCAGCTGAAACTGTCGGCCGATGCCGTCGAGCTGCGCGGCAGCCAGGCATCGCCGATTCCGTGGACCATCCAGGGCAGCCTTGGCCTGGTGCGCTCCCGCTCACCGACGGTACTGCACTGGGTGTCGCTGACGCCGGAGGGGCTGCGCGAAGCCGACTTCGATCCGGGCCGGATGACGCCACCGACGGCGGCGGACCTGTGCGGATAGGGAACCGGGACTGCATCAGGTCTTTCTCCTGTGCACTGTCTTTGCTCAGTAGTCCGCCAGTGTCTCGCCGTCGACTTTTACGAGCTGATCCAGGCGCAGGGTCTCCCCAGTCTTGAGCGTCAGGTATTCAACGCCACCGCGGCCGTACACGTCGGTGATGGTGGCGGTGCGCTGCTGTGGTGTGCCATCGGCGTCACGATAGTGGATCTGCACGGGCTTGCGCACGGTGGCGAGGTCTTCCAGGCGGTCGTGGAACTCGCAGCTGATGGGGCGGTACGGGGCGGCTGTGCTGGTCATGGCAATGGATCCTGTGTGCTTGTTCGTCCGCTATCTTTCACGACAGCGCTGTGCTCGCGGCGGCCACCTTGTCAGTGGATTTCACCGGTCTCAGGTACGGGCGCCATCGGTGTAAGGGTCGAACCTGCCGACCCTGGCACCGTCCGTGTATGGGCTGCGCGCGCCATCGGAGTACGGATCGGCTACGCCGGTGACCGAGCGGGCGCCACTCGTGAAAGGATCGCGCGCGCCTGCATTGGACCAACCCGCGGCTTGCACGGCGGCAGCGTTCAGCAGGGCGACGGCGACAGTGGCGCAGCGGGCGATGGTGGTGATCGTGCTCATGGTATGCATTCTCGTTTCGGGTGAGTTATTACCGTATGCGATTGCATCGCATACGATGTATATGTGATGGTAAGACGGTCAGGGAATCACGACGTAAAGACGTTCAGCGCCACGTCGATATTGCCGCGCGTCGCCTTCGAGTAGGGGCAGATTGCATCGGCGACGTGGGCCAGTTCCGTCGCGACATCCTGCGGCAGGCCCGGCACGCGCAGGTTGAGCCGTGCCTGCAGGAAGTACTCCGCGCCGGTCATGCCCAGGTCGACTTCGATATCCACGGACAGGTCGGACGGCAGCTCCAGCTTCATTTCCTTGGCCACCAGGCCGACCGCGGCGATGTAGCACGCCGACCAGGCGCCCGCGAACAGCTGTTCCGCGGTCGGATGCGACTGGACGGCAGGGAACACGTGCTCCGGGGTGGCGCTGTTGCCAGGCGACAGCGCAATGTCCAGCGCGCCATTGTGGCCGCGCGAGGTAACGCCGGCGTTGCTGTGGGTGGTGTGGGTCTTGCCGGTGAAGAGGACTTTCTCGATCTTGCTCATGGATTGAATCTCCGTTGCTTGTCTGGTTTGTTTGTATCGTATTCGATTTGATCGCATGCGATGGAATGCATAATGGAACATGCGTCTGGCCTTGTCAAGGAAAAATATCGAGTGCCCGCAGCGGAGCGGGGGAAAGCGCCAGGGGCGCGGCCGTCGCCATCTCCCCCGTGACCAGGCTGGCCGGAACTTGTGCAGTGAGCGCTACCGCACGCGAACTCACCAACGGGCGCGGTTTCCCGGACACTTCCGGGTGAACAGGCCCTGGGAGCCAGTTGGGCGGATTTTGGACAACAAATCGGCTTCGGGTAAGAAAAAGGGCCTAGCACAGTGCTAAGCCCTTGAATTTGGTGGACCGAAGGAGGATCGAACTCCCGACCTCTGCATTGCGAACGCAGCGCTCTCCCAGCTGAGCTATCGGCCCATGACGAACGATTGTAGCGCAGTTTTCCTCGTCGTATCAATCATGCCGCGGTGCCGGTGTTGCCGTCCATGCCACGCACGATCGGCAGGTTCAGCGGCCTGGCCGTGACCTCTCCGGAGGCGCGCAGCCACTGGGCCATCAGGTCCCAGACCGGTGGGCTGCCGGACTGGCGGGCCTCTTCGGAAACCGGGGCCCAGCCGGCAACCTTGTAGGTCTTCGCGGCATCGACGGGCTGGCCCTTGAGGCGCATGTCGGTGATGCGCCGGCCCATGCCTGCGTTGGGTTCGATGGTGTACTGCAGGCCGCCCACGCGCACCATGTCGCCGCCCTGCTGGTAGTACGGATCGGGGTTGAACAGGTTGTCCGCCACGTCTTCCAGGATGGTCTTGATGGTCTCGCCCGTCATGCTGGTGACGGTGGTGTGCGGATAAGTGATGGCGGTCTGGTCCATCAGGTSYTCCATCGTGATGKYCTSSCCSGGCAKCAGCGTSGTGCCCCAGCGRAARCCSGGCGAGAASGCGATCTCGGCRYCCTGCACYKCCATCAGSCCGTCGAGGATGAGCTGGTCGAAGGTGCCGTTGAAATTGCCGCGCCGGTACAGCAGGCCGCTGTTGCGCGCCAGCACTTCGCCGAGCTGCTTTTCGTACGGTGCGCGCACGCGGGCGATGAGCGCGTCCATGGCCGGGTCGGCGGCGAGGTAGTTGGCGAACACCGGCAGCAGGCGGTAGCGGAAATCGCGGATCTTGCCGCCCCTGACGTCGAAGTCGAGCACGCCGAGGAACTTGCCGTTGGAGCCGGCGTTGGTGACCAGCGTGGTGCCGCCGGCGTTCCTGACCGCCACCGGCGCGGGCATGCCATCGTGGGTGTGGCCGCCGAGGATGGCGTCGAGCCCGCGCACGCGCGAGGCGAGCTTGAGGTCCACGTCCATGCCGTTGTGCGAGAGCAGCACGACCACCTGCGCGCCCTTGGCGCGCGCCTGCCCGATGACCTGCTGCAGGTTTTCCTCCTGGATGCCGAAGGTCCAGTCGGGCACGAAGTAGCGCGGGTTGGCGATGGGCGTGTAGGGAAAGGCCTGGCCAATGATGGCGACCGGCACGCCGTTCATCTCGCGGATCACGAAGGGATCGAAGACCGGGTCGCCGAAGTCGTTGGTCTTGATGTTCTGCGCGAGGAAGGCGACCTTGCCCTTGAAGTCGCGCTCGACGATCTCGGTGACGCGCTCGGCGCCGAGCGTCATTTCCCAGTGTGGCGTCATCACGTCCACGCCGAGCGCGAGCGCGGCGTCGACCATGTCCTGCCCGCGCGTCCACAGCGCGGTGGCGGAGCCTTGCCAGGTATCGCCGCCGTCGAGCAGCAGCGCGCCGGGGCGGCCGGCCTTGAGCTGCTTCACGAGCGTGGCCAGATGGGCAAAGCCGCCTACCTTGCCGTAGCGGCGCGCGGCYTCRGTGAAATCGAGATAGGTGAAGGCGTGCGCCTGGGCGCTGCCGGGGGCGATGCCGTACTGGCGCAGCAGCGCCTGGCCGACSAGGTGCGGCGGCTTGCYSGCGTAATCGCCCACGCCGAGGTTGACGTTGGGCTCGCGGAAATACAGCGGGCGCAGCTGGGCGTGGCAGTCGGTGAAATGCAGCAGGTGCACATTGCCGAAGCGCGGCACGTCATAGAGCTTGCCCGCGGCCTGTGCGGCCTGCGCGTCGGTGGCGGGAAAGGCCATGCCGCCGGCACCGGCGATGGCCAGCACCTGCAGGAACTCGCGTCGGTTCATTGTCTCTTCCTGTGGATTGCGCGCCGGTGCCAGCGTGCAGCAGCGCGCGGCCCGGCGTCTGTCGTGGTCTGCCGCCTCGCCGCTACCGTGCCGGTTGCGGCTTCATCGCCGGCTGCGCATGCCTGCCCAGCGCCGCGACTTCTTCTTCCAGCATCTCGCCGACTTCCTTCTGCACTACCTTGCCGCCGGCGTCGATCACGTACAGCTCCGGCAGCCCGCGCCGCTTGCCGAGCACGGCGCGCAGCGCGGGCGTGTCCATGGCGGCGGGGAAGGTGTAGCCGTGCCGGGCCATGTAGGCACTGGCCTCCTTCGGCTCCTTGTCGATGCTGACGGCCAGCACCTGCAGCCCGCCCCTGGCGCCGCCCGTGCTGTCGTAGAGCTTTTGCAGGCGCGGGTTCTGCAGGGCGCAGAACGGGCACCACGACGCCCACACCTCCAGCACCAGCGGCTTGCCGGCCCACTGCGCCGGCGCCACGGTGCTGCCGTCGAGCAGCCGCACCGCCGGCAGGTGCACGATGTCGCCTACCTCGAGCGCAGCGGCAGCACCGCTCCACGCCAGCGCGGCGAGCAGCAGCGTGCCGCCGATGCCGCGCGCGAGGCGGGTGGGCTTCATGGCGGCGTCCTTACTGGTTCACCGGCGAGGCCGGGTCGAGCAGCAGCGCCATCACGTCGCGGATCTGCTGCTCGGTGAGGATGCCCTTGTGCCCGAAGCGCGGCATGTTGGAGCAGGCCGTGTACGCGCTGGAATCCCAGATCTTGCCCCAGGTGTACCTGACCACTTCCTGCGAATTGCCACGCAGCTTGCCGTACTGGTACAGCGAGGGGCCGATATTGCCGAAGGAGATCTCGGCCTTGGTCATCTGGTGGCAGGCGTAGCAGTTGGCGCCGTTGACGCCGCCGACGGGATCCGAGAACTGCATGCCGCGCCCGTTCTGCGCGGTCTTCTCGCCTTCCTTCCAGTCGCCGAGGTACTGGCCGTCGGCCGGGTACTTGACCTGCTTGAGCTCGATGGCCTCGATCTTCCTGGCCACCGCGGCCGGCACCTTGGTGCGGTCTGGGTAGTCGCTGCACGCCTTCTGCATGGCATCGCGGTCGAGCACGCCTTCCACCGTGGCGGGTCCCTTGGACGAGAAGGAGCCATCGATGAGCTTCTTCATGTCGGCATCGCTCACCGCGGCGGTCGTGGTGGCCGCGGCCGCTTTCGCGGTGGCCCTGGCCTTGACGGGCTTCACGCTGTCCTGGGCATGGGCGGTGCCCGCGCAGGCCAGCATGGCGAGGGCGGCGGTGGCGGCGAGCGCGGCTCGCTTCGCTTGTTTGGCTTGGTTCATTTGTGCTCTCCCTGGCTCAGCGCTTCAAGGCCGGGCCATCGTAGGTGCCGCCGTTGGCGTTCTTCGCCAGGAACAGGCTCAGCGCGGTGATCACGTCGGAACCATAGGCGGGCTCGGGAAAGCGCTGCTGGCGCAGGCAATCGTAGAGGCGGTGCTGCATCGTGCGTACCTCGCCCTGGGAGACGCGGTAGGCCGGCCAGGTGGTGTAGGCCGCCTGCGCGCCCTGCGGGGTCAGCAGGTTGGGCAGTTCCTGCAGACGGATGCGCTGGCCGTCCACGGCGTGGCAGGTGGCGCAGGCGAAGTCGTAGGCGCCGCCACGATAGAAGAACATCTTCTGGCCGAGTGCGTAGACGCGCTTTTCCTCGGGGTGGCTGAGCTGCACGTTCATCTTCACGCCGCGCGATTCGCCGGCCAGGAAGGAGGCCAGGCGCTCGATGTCGGACGGCTTGCCGGTGGAGCCAAACGGGTTCTTCAGCGCCTCTTCCTGCGTCAGGCCCTGCAGCGTCACGCGGCAGTAGGCCAGGCGCTGCTCCAGGTCCATCACGCGGCCGGTGTCCTTGAAGAAGCGCGGCAGCTCGGCGTAGGCGCCCTTGGTCACGCCCGGGCCCTTGCCGAGGTCRCATTGCTCGAGCGAAGCGTTCTTCGGCCCGGCGGGCTTTTTCCACAGCTCCTYGCCGGCGGCTTCCCACAGCTCGGCGGGATTGCCTTCGGCCAGCATCTGCCGGTACTTGGCGATTTCCTCCGCGGTGCTGCCCTGGGCGTGCACCGCCGGTGCGGTGGCGGCGGCCGTGATGGCCAGCGCCACGGTGCCGGCCAGCGCCAGCGCGGCGCCCGCGTGGCGGCGTCTGATGGTTTTCATGGGGCTCTCTCCTCGTGGCCTTGCGAGGCTGCCGCCATGTGGCGCCAGCTGCGCGGGCCGTCTTATTGCTCGTCTTTGCGCTGCCGTCTTCCCGGCGCCGTGCCCGTCAGGTGCGAGACGGCGCTCAGGGCTTGATATACGCGTAGCCTTCCTCGAACTGCAGGCGCGCCACTTCGACCACGCCGGCCGGCACGACCTTGGCTTCCATCGACAGGCTGGACTCCGGGATCTTGCGCGCCGTCAGCGTGTTGCGGCAGACGCGGAACTCCACGCCCGAGCTGGCCAGCGAGGCGATCGCCGCCTCGAAGGTATTGCCGCGCGCATCGCGCGCGCCGTCGATGATGAAATCCACGCCGTAGCCCAGCGCCACCACCACGATCTTGGTGTCGGGGGCGCCGTTCAGGTGATTGCGCAGGTTGCCCATCGCGCGCACTGCCTGGTCCGTGCCTTCTGACAACTGATAGACCACCTTGACGCGTTTGCCCTTGCCCGCAGCCGGTGCCGCCGCCGGGGCCGCCTGGGCCGCCGCCTTGGCCGACAGGCCGATGGCCGCCAGCGCCGCCGTGGCCCGAATGAATGCTCGCCGCATGATCGCTATCCTTCCGGTCGCGCCCCCGCGCGCAACATGCGCCGGCCCGGGCCCGACATTCGACCTGAACCATAGCAGAGGATGCCGCCGGCCGCTTGCCCGGGTGGGGTCAGGAAATGGTGGCTTCGTCGGTCCGCTTGTCGCCGCGGTTGTCGATCCACGTCACCGTGACCTTGTCGCCCTTGGCGCCGCCCTTGAACTTGAAGTTCAGGAACGGATCCTTGGAGACGGCCGGGCCGAACTGGGCCTGGAACACGTCCTTGCCCTTGCACTGGACCGTCACGCTCTGGATATGCCAGGCCGGGATGGTCTTGCCGTTCGCGTCCTTGCGCTGGCCGGTTTCCATGTCGTGCTTCATCAGGATCTTCACGTCGACCACGCCGCCATTCTCGGCGGCGCGTACGCGCATCGGGTCTGCCATGTTCTCTGCTCTCTCGGTGATGGTTCGGGTGCGGTAGGTTCGGTGGGCGGCGCGGGCTTCAGCCGCCGCAGCCGCCGAGCGTCACCTTGATTTCCTTGGACGCCACATACCATTTGCCGCCAGCCTTGACGGCGGCGTATATCACCGAGGTCTGCCCCATCTTCACGCGGGTGGAGACGAAGGGCTCGGTGCCCGCCGGGATGGTGAAATCCGCGGCCAGCGTATTGGGGTTCTTTTCCACCAGAATGGCGATCTGCTCGGTGCCGGGGATGTTGCTGGTCACGGCGACCGGCACCACGGCGCCGTTCTCGGCGATATCGGGCGCGGTGAAGACGATGGCGGTGCTCTTCTCGGTACTGCTGCCGCCAAGCGCCTTGATCACGTCGGCCACGCTCTTGCCGTCGAAGGCGGTCTTGTTCCACTCGGCAGCCTGGGCTTCGCTGATCAGGCCGGTGGCGGCCATCAGGGCGAGCACCGAGGTGACCCGCAGCACGTCTCGTCGTTTCGAATTCATTGTTTCCCGTACTCCTGCGTTTTTCGTTCCGGCTTGGTTTTCATGGCCGCCGCGCCGTGCGGCGCGGCAGCGGGCGGTGCATCGCCGCCTGTCTTCGGGGACGTTTGCGCGCCCCCTGGGGTCCCGAAGCCGTGGCCGGTCCGGGCAGGGCTTGCCCTGGATGCCTTACTTCGCCGGGGCGCCTGCCAGCACCCACTCGACGACCGTCTTCAGGTCGGCATCGCTCAGGCCCGCGTTGGCAGGCATCGGGACCGGACCCCAGACCCCCGCACCACCGGCCTTGACCTTCTTGGTCAGCGTGGCCAGGGCGTTCTTGTCGCCCTTGTACTTTGCAGCCACATCCTTGTAAGCCGGGCCGACGAGCTTCTTGTCGACCTGGTGGCAACCCATGCAGGCATTCTTGTTGGCGATTTCCTGGGCCTTGGCGGCGTCGACAGCTGCGTTGGCCGAGGCCGCGCAGGCCAGCATCAGGGTTGCAATGACAAACTGCTTCATGTTTCTGCTCCGAATCGTGAGAGCCGTGGGGACGGCGGTGAGCCGCACGCTTGCGCGGCGGCATGCCGGCCGCACCACCGGGGCATGGAAGCGGCCAGTGCGCTATTTTGCCTCAAGAATCCACCCCACCACGGTGCGCAGGTCCGAATCGGGAATCTGCGCCTGGGGCGGCATCGGCATGCTGCCCCAGGCGCCCTGCCCGCCGGCCCTGATCTTGCCGGCCAGCGCGTCGAGCGCGTCCTGGCCCTGGTACTTGCGCGCGATGTCGGCAAAGCTCGGACCCACCAGCTTGCGGTCCGGCGCATGGCAGGCGGTGCACTGGTACTGCCCGGCCAGTTTCGCGCCTGCCGCCAGGGCTGTCCCGCCCGTTGCCGCCGCCGGTGCGCCACCGGCCGCCACGCCGCGCGTGGGCCCCACGGTGCGCTGCTGGGCGGCGAGATCGCCGTGCGCGTCGCGCGCATAGGCGGGCATGGACGACACCACCTTCACCGCGTCCGCGCAATGGCGCATGCAAGCCGTGTTGCGCGTATCGGGCCGGCCGCGCCCGGGCCACATGCCGTGCTGCAGCGTCATGCCGTCGCGGTTCGGCATCTTCTGCTGCACCTCGCCGATGTTGCGCTCCGACAGCGTGAAATCCGCCGGCACGATATCGCCCAGGTTGAGCAGGTAGGCGGTGACCGCGTAGACCTCGTCCGCCGACAGGCTGCGCGGCGCGTTCCACGGCATGGYGCGGTGGATGTAGTCCCACAGCGTGCTGACCGTGCTGACCTTCATCAGGGTGGTGCGGTAAGGCTGGTTGCCGGTCAGGGACGCGACCCGCCCGCGCTTGATGTCGTCGGCCGTGGTGCCGCCGACGATGGGCGAGAACACCTCGTTGGATTCGCCGAAGTCGCCGTGGCAGGAGGCGCACTTGCCGTCCCAGATGGCCTGGCCCTGCGCCACCGTGCCGCTGCCGTGCGGCAGGCCCCGGAAATCCGGCCGCACGTCGATGTCCCAGGCCTTGACCTCGGCTTCGGTGGCGGGGCGGCCGAGCGCGGCACGTGCGGCACTGGCTGCAGGCGCGGCGATCGCATGCAGGGACGCCAGCGCGGCCGTCGCAGCAAGGGCGAGGGCGAGCGCGCGCAAGCGCGCGGACTCAATCCACGTGGACATTGGAGACCTCGCCGCTATCGGACACCTGCCAGCTCTGGATGGCATTGTTGTGATAGATCGAGCGCGCGCCGCGCACCGCGCGCAATTGCGCCAGGCGCGGCTGCACGTAGCCCGTCTCGTCGACGGCGCGGCTTTGCAGGATGGCGGGCGCGCCGTCCCACACCCAGTCCAGGTTGAAGCGCGTCAGGCACTTGGACAGCACCGGCGTCTCCAGCCGCGCGCTGCGCCAGTTGCGCCCGCCGTCCACGGAGACATCGACGCGGCGCACGCGCCCGCGGCCCGACCATGCCAGCCCGCTGATGTTGTAGAAGCCCCGCCCCACCATCTGCTGCCCGCCCGAGGGCGTGGTGATGACGGACTTGCATTCCTGGACCGAGGTGTACTGCCGCAGCTTGCCGTCCGGCATCATGTCGACGTAGTGCACGGTCTCGTCCTTGGTGTTCCACGGCTGGTCGCCCAGCTCGAGCCGGCGCAGCCACTTGACCCACGACACGCCCTGCACGCCCGGCACCACCAGGCGCAGCGGGTAGCCGTTCTCGGGGCGCAGCATCTCGCCGTTCATGCCCCAGGCGACGATGATCTCGTCGGCCAGCTCCATCGGGATGGTGCGCGTCATGCCCGAGCCGTCGCCGCCCTCGGCCAGCAGGAAGCGCCCGCGCCTGAAGTCCGCGCCGGCATCGTCGAGCAGGACCTTGAGCGGCACCCCGGTGAACTCGCAGCACGACAGCATGCCGTGCGTGTACTGCACGGTCGGCACCGCCACGTTGCCCCACTCCATGCCGGTGTTGGCGCCGCACTCGATGAAATGCATGCGCGACACGGCCGGCAGGCGCATCAGGTCGTCCATGGTGTAGACGCGCGGCGTCCTGACCAGGCCATTGAGCATCAGGCGGTGGCGCGCCGGGTCGATGTCCTGCCAGCCCTGGTGGTGGCGCTCGAAGTGCAGGCCGTTGGGCGTGATGATGCCGAAGAAGCCCTGCAGCGGCGCGAACGCCACCGAGGCGGCGGAGACCCGCGTGAGCCCCGGCGATTCGCGCCGCACCAGGTTTTTCTCATAGGCCGAAGGCTGGCCGTAGGGGTGCGCGGCGACCGGCTGGCCCAGCGAGGTGGCCCACGGCTGCGGGGTGAGGATGGCGTCGTCGCCGGCGCTGCCGGCGGCGCGCGCCTTGCCGCCGACACCGGCCGCCAGCGCCGCGGCGGCGCCCAGGAAGCTGGTGCGCAGGAAGTCGCGGCGCGCGCTGCCGGGCTCTCCCCAGCCGTGCTGCGCGACGTCCTGACGTAGCGATGCGCTGACGAAATGCTCCGGCGCGCGCACGATGCGTCCGGGGCGGATCTGGTCCGGCACTGCGGTCTCCTCCGGCCCGCTCGTGCGGCACGGGATGTGCCGCCGGCATGCCTGTTGTCGTGCGGCGCCCGTCTCGCACGGGGCGCCGGTACAAGCCTGGCGCCGTGGCCGCGGCGCTAGCGGGCCCGCCTGCGCGGCGCGGGCGCGGCCTGCGGCATGAAGCGGTCGACCATGCCCGCGGGCAAGGCGCTGTCTTCGAGCCGGCTGGCCACCTGCACGCACACCGTGCGGCACAGCTCCACCACGCTTTCGTCGGCGATGGCGTAGAACACCAGGTTCGCTTCCTTGCGCCGCGACAGCACGCCGGCGCGGTACATGGCGGTGAGATGACGCGACACATTGGTCTGCGACGAGCCCACCGTATCCACCACGGTGCCGACCGGCTTCTCGCCGTCGCACAGGGCGTGCAGGATCTTCAGCCTGGTGGGTTCGGCAAGCAGGCTGAAATACCCGGATACCTTCTCGAATACGCGATCCATCTCGTCCATGGCGTTCAATATATTCGTATATGCGTGATTGCGCATATAGTGTTTACACCGGTGTGGTGCATTTCCGCGTGTGCGCTGCGTGATGCCCGAAATGCAAGCCGGTCGCCCGCACCCGCACCCTCGCCTTATCCGAGCATGTCGCGCCAGATGGCATCGGCCCACGCCTGCGCGTAGATGCCTTCCAGCGCGTTGGGCGCGGGCGACAGCCCGCCCGCGCCGGGCACCGTGACCATGGTGCGCTCCTGCGCGTCGTAGCGATGCACGCTGGCGATGTGGATGGCCTCGCGCGCCGAGGTGAAGCTGTAGCAGGTGTTGTTGTAGAGCGGCTGCGGATTGGGCGCCCGCCCCGCCAGCAGCGCGACGATGGCCGCGGCGGCGACCTTGCCGTGCTGGTTGGCCATATGGCCCGACTTCGGCATCAGCGGTGCGATCTGGATGGCGTCGCCGAGCACATGGATATTGGCCGCGGCCTTGGCCTCGAAGGTAAGGAAATCCACCTCGCACCACTTGCCGTTGGCCGTGGCCAGCCCGCTGGCCACGGCGATCGCGCCGGCGCGCTGCGGCGGCAGCAGGTTGATCACGTCGGCGCGCTCGTCGTCCTGCACGTCGAACTTGAGCGTGCCCGTGGCGGGATCGACGTCGACCGTGTCGTACTGCGGCCGGTACTCGATCATGTTCTTGTAGCGCGTGGCCCAGACCTGTTTGAACAGCGCGCCCTTGGAGGTGACATCCGGGTTGGCGTCGAGGATAAGCACCTTGCTGCGCGGCTTGGCGCGCAGCAAGTAGTCCGCCGCCAGGCAGGCGCGCTCGTACGGGCCGGGCGGGCAGCGGTAGGGTGCGAGGGGGATGGTGATGGCGAAGGTGCCGCCGTCGCGCATGGCTTCGAGCTGGCGGCGCAGGGCGACGGTCTGCGGCCCCGCCTTCCAGGCGTGCAGGATCTGTTCGCCGCCGGGCTTGCCGAGGCCGGGAATCGCGCCGGACAGCACCTCCACGCCGGGCGACAGCACCAGCCGGTCATAGGAAAGGGTGCCGCCGCCGGCGAGCCGCACCACGCGGCGCGCCGCGTCGATCGCGCTGACATGGTCGCGCACCACCTTCACGCCGTGGCGCCCGGCCAGCGCATCGTAGGACAAGGTGATGTCGCCAATGGCCTTGCTGCCGCCGAGCACAAGATTGGAAAGCGGGCACGAGACGAAGCGGTCATCGGGCTCGACCAGCGTGACCTCGATGCCGTGCCCGCTCCATTCGCGCAGGTAGCGCGCCGCCGTGGCGCCGCCATAGCCGCCGCCCACCACCACCACTTTTGCCGCGCGGGTGGCGGCGGCCGCCCGCGTCGCCTGCATCGCCTGCGCGCCGAGCAGCGCCGTGCCGGCGAGCGTGCCGAGGAATTCGCGTCTTTGCATGGGAAGTTCTCCTGGCCTGGCCGGATTTCAGCGCGCCCTGGAGGCGCCGTCGAGATGAAGCGAAGCGGTCCTGGACAGGCGCGCGGCCGCAGACAGTGCAAGCGGTCCGGCAAGGCCGCGCAGCGACGCCAGGATATGTTTGACAGTGCCTCTTAGCGGACTGCGGCGAACCAGGCCGCGATCGCCTCGATCTGCTGGTCGGTGTAGCCCTTGGCGATCTGCTGCATGACGGTGGCTTCGCGCTTGCCCTGCTTGAAGTCCTGCATCTGCCGGACCAGTTCGGAGCGGCTGCGGCCGGCCAGGCCCGGCACCGCGCTGTTGGCCGGCGCGCGCCCGGCGGGGCCGTGGCAGCCAGCGCAGGCGGCGGCCCAGTCGCGCGCCTGCAGCGCGGTGGCGCCCGCCTCCTGGGCGGCTTGCGCGTGCGCGGCCCGGGCCGTGGCCAGCAGCGCGAGCGCGGCAACGACAAGGGTGACGAAAGGGATCGCTCGTACGGAAATGGGGATCATGGGATCGGCTCCGGTGCCGCGCCGGGCGGCGTGCCAAACCCTATCATATCGGGCGGGCCAATGTGATGCGCAATCCGCAGATCGAACCGCGGATTGCGCCGCCGCGCTGATATGCCGGCGCTGTAACGGGTACGCGCAAAGGCGAGCCGGGGGCCAGCTTTGCGCGTCACCCGCCCCGCTGCCCGCCTCAGGGCAGGTTGCGGCCCGGCGGCAGCGCCACCGGGGAGCTGACCGGCGCCGCGACCGGGCTGCTGGTGGCGCCGGGCGCCGTGGTGTCGGGCGCCGGCTGGACCGGTGCCGGCTGCGCGGGCTGGGCCGGTGCCGCGCCGGAACTCTCGCCCTGCGGCGGGTTCTGCGAGCTGGCGGTGGCATCGAGCCTGGCGCGTTCTGTCTCGCTCACGTAGTCGAAGGCCTTGACCACCTTGACCACGCCGCTGGCATTGCGCGCCACGTCGGTGGCGCGGTCGCCCTCGGCCGGGGTGACCACGCCCATCAGGTAGACCACGCCCTTCTCGGTGACGACCTTGATCGAGTTGGACGGGATGCCTTCGGTGGTGATCAGCATGGTCTTGACCTTRCTGGTGATATACGTGTCCTGGCTCTGCGTGGCGAACGAAGGCGACGACACGATCTCCAGCTCGTCGATCACCTCGCGCGCATTGGGCAGGCCGCGCACGTACTGCTCCACCTGCTGCTTGACGTCGTTGTTCTTGGCCTCGCCGGTCAGCAGCACCTTGCGGTTGTAGACCGTGACGCTGATGCGGGCCTGGCCGTTGTAGCGCGAGTTCAGTGTGTTCTCGGCCTCGAGCTGCAGGCCGCGGTCGATGGCCTGGGTGCCGGTGGGCCGGCGGTCGGTGGCCATGGTCACGCCGCCGGCCATGGCGCCGGCGAGCACCGGGAAGCAGCCGGCCAGCTGCGTGGCGGCCACCGTCAGCACCGCGACCGTGGTGGCGGTGCGGGCCAGGCGGGCCAGGCGTCCGGCAGGCCGGACGGTGCGGGATTCACGCGGGTTGGGCAGAGTCGTCATGCGGTCCTTGCTGAAAGCGGTGAGGCAAAAATGGGCCATGAAGCAGGGTTGCGGGAAATGGCGACAGCGCGTGGCGCGCCGGGCGGGCTCAGCCCTCGCCCAGCAGCGCCTCGTCGATGCCGTCGCACAGGCAATGCAGGGTCAGCAGGTGGACTTCCTGGATGCGCGCGGTGCGCTCGCTGGGCACGCACAGGCTGACGTCGAACTCGTCGAGCAGGCCGGCGACTTCGCCGCCGCCCTTGCCGGTCAGCGCGACCACGCACATGTCGCGCTGCTTGGCGGCCATCACCGCGGCCACCACGTTGGCAGAGTTGCCTGAGGTGGAGATGGCCAGCAGCACGTCGCCCGGCTGGCCGAGCGCCTGCACCTGCCTGGAAAACACCACGCTGAAATCATAATCGTTGCCGACCGCGCTCAGGATGGAGCTGTCCGTGGTCAGCGCGATCGCCGCCAGGCCCGGGCGCTCGCGCTCGAAGCGGCCGATCAGCTCGGCGGCGAAGTGCTGGGCGTCCGCGGCCGAGCCGCCGTTGCCGCAGGCGAGGATCTTGTTGCCGCTGGTGAGCGCGCCCACCATGCGCTCGATCGCCGCGGCGATATGGGGTGCCATCACCGGCGCGGCCTGGCGCATGGTGTCGGCGCTGTCGAAGAAATGTTGCTGGATGCTATCGATATGCATGGCTCGATCGGCCCTGTTTGGTGTCGCTGCCTGTGTCCGGGCGCGGGGCGAGCCGCGCGATACCGCGCATTATGACGCACCCGCCCGCGCGGGCTGCCGCCCGCTAGCCGCCATCGGCCCCGAAGGCGCCGCGGATCCATTCGAGCCGGCCCGGCTCCAGCGCCACCACGTCGAGCCGGCAGCCCGGCTCGCCGCCCGCTGCCGGCTGCGCGGCCAGGAAGTGGGCCGCCGCCAGCAGGATGCGCCGCTGCTTGGCCGGCGTGACGCTGGCCGCCGCCCCGCCAAACGTCCGGCTGGCGCGCTCGCGCACCTCGACGAAAACCAGCGTGCCGTCGGCCTCGCGCATGATCAGGTCGATCTCGCCGCCTTTGCAGCGATAATTGCGAACCACGAGCGCGAGGCCGTGCCGCTCCAGGTGGRCCAGCGCGCGTGCCTCGGCGCGGGCGCCCTGCGCCTGCGTGGTGGATTTGAATGATGGATTCAACGGAAGTTCTCAAGCATGACTGACTGGATCTCCCTGGCGGCCG
This sequence comes from Cupriavidus sp. 05N40, assembly GCF_056397305.1. NCBI lineage: Bacteria > Pseudomonadati > Pseudomonadota > Betaproteobacteria > Burkholderiales > Burkholderiaceae > Cupriavidus > Cupriavidus sp. 05N40. The sequence goes on along the minus strand of NZ_JBFTND010000073.1, from coordinate 10,053 downwards.
GCCAGTCCTACCCGTCCGGCACCCTGTACGTGGTGGCCACGCCGATCGGCAACCTGGCCGATCTCTCGCTGCGGGCCCTGCATGTGCTCGGCCTGGCCGACGCGATCGCCTGCGAGGACACCCGCAACACCGGCCAGCTGCTCACGCGCGTGGGCCTGCACCGGCCCCTGCTGGCCGTGCACGAGCACAACGAGCGCGAGGCGGCCCAGCGCATCAATGCGCGCCTGGCCGCCGGCGAGCGCATTGCCTATGTATCCGACGCCGGCACGCCCGGCATCTCCGACCCCGGCGCGCGCCTGGTGGAAGCGGCCCGCGCGGCCGGCCACAAGGTGGTGCCGCTGCCCGGCCCGAGCGCCGCRGTGGCCGCGCTGTCGGTGGCCGGCGAGATGCTGGACAGCGGCGGCGGGCGCTTTACCTTCGCCGGCTTCCTGCCGCCCAAGGCGCGCGCGCGCGCCGAAGCCATCGCCGCGCTGGCCACGCTGGATCACGCCTGGGTCGTCTATGAGGCACCGCACCGCATCGCCGATACCCTGGCCGCGCTGGCTGCGGCGCTGCCCGGCGAGCGGCGTCTGCTGATCGGCCGCGAGCTGACCAAGCTGTTCGAGGAAATTCCCGTGCTGCCGGTCGGCGAGGCGCCGGCCTGGCTGGCCGCGGACGCGTCGCGCGCCAAGGGCGAGTTCGTGCTGGTGGTCGAAGGCGCGGCGCCGGCCGCGCAGGATGCGGGCCAGCCCGATGCGCGCGCACAGCAGGTGCTGGGGCTGCTGCTGGCCGAGCTGCCGGCCAAGCGGGCCGCCAAGCTGGCCGCCGCCATCACCGGCGCGCCCACCGATGCGCTGTACCGGCTGGCGCTGGCGCAGCGGGCCGGCGACGACGCGGACAGCGAAGACTAGGACCGGCGCGCCGGCCGCGGCGCGGACCCGGCAAGGCTGCATGGTCCGCATCGCAGGCTCAGCGGTGCTTGCGCCGGGCCGCCGGCTTGCGCGTCTTGCGGGCCACGCGCACGGGCTGCTCGTCCGGCTTGTCGGACAGGTCGGGGCCGCCATTGGCGTCGTCGCCGCCATCGCCGCCGGCATCGTCGCCCGGCGCGATCTGCGGACCCAGCGCGGCGACCTCGCTGCGCGACAGGCGGCGGATCTCCACCTGGGTCGAGCCGTGCTCGGTAAAGCCAAGACGCCTGGCGGMGCCGTAGGAGACGTCGAGCACGCGGTTGCTGTGATACGGGCCGCGGTCGTTGATGCGCACCACCGCTACCTTGCCATTGCGCAGGTTACGGACCAGCACCCAGCTGTCGAGCGGCAGCGAGGGATGGGCGGCGGTCATCGCGCGCATGTCGAAGCGCTCGCCGTTGGCGGTGCGGCGGCCGTGGAAGCCTTTGCCATACCAGGAAGCGGTGCCGCGCTGCTCGTAAGAGCCGAGATCGGGCCGCAAGCCCTCGAACGAGCCCTGCCCGCCATCGGCGAGGCCGTCGTTGCCGCCCCAGCGGAACAGGCCCCAGCCATTGCCGCTATCCTTCCCCCCATCTTTTTGCGCCTGATCCTGCCCATTGGACCTGGCGTCCCTGCCACCTTTGTCCGGCCTGGCGGCCTTGCCGGGCTTGGCAGGCTTGGCCGTGGTGGCGGTCGGCGCGCTTTCCTGCTCTTCGCCTCCCGGAGGCAAGGCGCAGGCCGCCAGCGCCAGCGCACAGGTGGCGTGCAGGCACAGTCGGGCGATCCGCCCGGGGCGGGAAAGTAGGGGTGGTAACCATGGCATCGCGCGAGTCTAGCATCAGGCAGTTGGGCCTATGCTCTTGATTTTGTTACGAATTGTCTGTAACAAAATCGAAAAATCACGAAAAAGCCGCCGCGACGGCGTACCCGTTGCAGCGGGCCGCGGGGCGCAGGCCCAGTCCTGGCAAGGCTTTGCGGTGTGATGCGGGCATGGCTTCGCGGCGCCGGCAGCCGCCCGGCACGGCCCGACGTGGCGGTGTGCCCGACGCTACAATGCACGACATCGTGCGCCGGCCCGGCGGCTCGCGCGCACGCAGAACCCACATTCCAGGTCCATCCCCGCCTTCTCATGCAAGTCCTCCTGATTCCCGTTACGCCCTTCCAGCAGAACTGCGCGCTCCTGATCGACGAGACCACCGGCCGGGCCGCGGTAACCGACCCCGGCGGCGACCTCGAGCGCATCCACGCGGCGCTCAGGGAACGCGGCGTCACGCTGGAGAAGATCTTCCTGACGCACGGCCACCTGGACCATTGCGCGGGTGCCGCGGCACTGGCGCGCGAGCTGGGCGTCCCCATCGAGGGCCCGCATGAGGACGAGCGCTTCTGGATCGACCAGTTGCCGGAGCAGACGCACCGCTTCGGCTTCGGCCATGCCGAAGTGTTCGAACCCCAGCGCTGGCTCGATACCGGCGACACCGTGCAGTTCGGCAGCGAGACGCTGGAGGTCTACCATTGCCCCGGGCACACCCCGGGCCACGTGGTGTTCTTCTCGCGCGCGCACCGGCTTGCCATCGTCGGCGACGTGCTGTTCGCCGGCTCGATCGGACGCACGGATTTTCCGCGCGGCAACCACGGCGACCTGATCCGCTCGATCCGCACGCATCTCTGGCCGCTCGGTGAGGATGTCACCTTCGTGCCCGGCCACGGCCCGGTCTCGACGTTCGGCGACGAGCGCAAGAACAATCCCTATGTGGCGGACCACCTGATCGACGCGGGCTGAGCGCCGCCGCCCTTTCCGGACTTCCTCTTCTCCGAGCAGCCATGGCCAAGCGACAGGCACCCGACACCCGCCCCGAGATCTATGTGAGCACCGACGTGGAAGCCGATGGCCCCATCCCGGGCCCGCACTCCATGCTGTCCTTCGCCTCCGCGGCGATGCTGGCGGACAAGACCGTGCTCGGTACCTTCTCGGCCAACCTGGAGACGCTGCCCGGCGCGGCCGGCCATCCGGCGCAGATGCAGTGGTGGCTGACCCAGCCGGAAGCCTGGGCGGCCTGCCGCCAGAACCCGGAGCCGCCGGCGCAGGCCATGGTGCGCTATGTGGAGTGGGTGGAAAGCCTGCCCGGCAAGCCAGTCTTCGTGGCCTTTCCGGCCGGCTTCGATTTCACCTGGATGTTCTGGTACATGATGCGCTTCGCCGGCCGCTCGCCGTTCGGCTGGGCCGCGCTCGACATCAAGACGCTGGGCTTCGCCATGACCGGCCTGCCTTACCGCAAGACGGTCAAGCCCGCCCTGCCCGAGGCCTGGAAGGATCCCCTGCCGCACACGCACGTGGCGCTGGACGACGCGCTGGAGCAAGGCGCGCTGTTCTGCAATATGCTGGCCGAGTTGCGCGCGCGCGAGGCCGCGGCGGCGGCGGTCAGCCCGCCCGGCACCGCGCCGGGCTGACCCGGGCGGTGCCGGGCGGGGCACCGCGATGTCACGCGAAGCTCGCATCCTGCGTCGCGCCGCCTATAGTTAAGTCGTATATGGTCCCGAACCATCCGCGTTCCGGGTTGCCACGCCGCCATCCCATATACGGCCCTAGCGTCCCGGCCGGCGCGTGCCACGCCCAGGAGGTGTTGCCCATGCGTTTCCACCCGGAGCTGCATATCAGGCAAATGGCCGGCCGGCTGCACTGGCCGCACCTGCACTGGCCACATCCGATGCAACACAGGCGCGAGGAGCGCCCCCGCCGCGACCAGGCGCACTGGCATTCGCTGCAGGAAGACGCCGAGGTCGCCAAGGCCACGCTCTACGTCAGCGCGGTGACGCTGGTGATCCTGCTGGTGGTGCTTGCGGCAATCGCTTTCGGTCAGGAGGCCATGCACTGGCTGGGTGTTCATTAGACGACCCGCCTGAAGCAGTCGTGTCTGTCTGACCGGGCCGGCCCCCACCTTGCGTGGGGGCCGGTTTTATTTGAGGGATTGACGGGGTGCGATCTGCCCGCCGCGGGGCTCAGGGCTAGCAAGCCCCGCGTGCCCGGGGACTTCCGTTTGCAGCCCGCGGCAACCTCAGGCCAGCAGCGGCACCACGTTCTTGGGCGGCCGCCCGATCGCCGCGCGGCGGTTACGCACCACCACCGGACGCTGCAGGAGGATGGGATTGTCGGCGACCGCGTCCAGCACCTCGGCATCGGTGAGGCCCGGATCGGCCAGGCCCAGCTCCTTGTAAGGCGCTTCGTTGTCGCGCACCATTTCGCGCACCGACACGCCGAGCATGGTGTGAAGCTGCTTGAGCGTGGCCAGCGTCGGCGGCGTCTTCAGGTATTCGACGATTTCCACGGGCTCGCCCAGCCGCGCTGCGGCAGCTTCGACCAGCGCCAGCGTCTCGCGCGACTTGGAGCAGCGGGGATTGTGATAGATGGTGATCATGGCGGTCTTCCTAGTCCGATACCCTGCGCACGGACGCGCAAACCCGCACTATACAAGCGGCACGGCGCGACCGCATCCCGCTCAGCCGGCGCCCGCCCGGGCCGGTGCAAGCGCGCGCACGGCCGCCACGGTGGCCCGCAGCCCGGCACGCAGCGGCTTGTCATGGCGCAGCACCAGCGCCAGCGTGCGCGCCAGCGGCGGTGCCAGCGGGCGTACGGCGATGCGTGCGCGCGGCTGCCCGGGCGGCAGGGCCATGCCGGGCAGTACCGAATAACCCAGGCCGGCGCCGACCAGTTCCTTGATGGCCTCCACGCTGTCCAGCTCCATCACCGGACGCGCGCTGATGCCGGCGCGCAGGAACCACTCGTCCACCAGCCGGCGCGTATTGCCGCCGGGCGAGAACAGCACCAGCGGGCGTCCGGCCAGGTCGGCGGGCGCCACGGTGGCCGGCAAGGGCTCGTCGTCGGCAGGGCCGATGGCGACGAAGGGGTCCTGCAGCACCGGCGTGATGTCCAGCGTGCGTCCCGCGGCCGGCAGCGTGACGAAAGCCAGGTCCAGCGCATTGTCTTCCACCGCCTTGAGCGCTTCGCCGGTATTGAGCGTGCTGACCACGATCTCCAGCGCCGGCAGGGTGCGGCGCAGTTCGCGCAGCACCGAGGGCAGCAGGTAGATGCAGGCGGTGGCCCCGGTGCCCAGCCGCACCCGCCCGATCACGCCGCCTGCGTGGCGCGCCATGCTGTCGTCGGCCGCCGCCAGCGCGCCGGCCACGCCACGCGCGTGCGCCAGCAGGTCTTCGCCGGCAGCGGTGGCGACCACGCGGCGCCCCACCCGCTCCAGCAGGCGCAGGCCGTAGCGCTGCTCGAGCTGGCGCACCTGCAGGCTGACCGCCGGCTGGCTCAGGCCGAGGCGCTCGGCGGCGGCCGAGAAACTGCCCAGCTCGCAGACCAGGGCGAACGCTTGCAGGAAATCGGGATTGAGGTGGCGCATGGCAAATAGCGAACGGCGGCGGCAAGCAGGATCGGGCAAGCGGCAAGCGGGCAAGCTGCAAGCGGCGAATGGCAAAGAAATACTTATGCACGGCATAAGTCAGCGAAGCTTCCTTTATAGCATCGCGGCGCGGTAAGGTAGCGGCACTACCTGATCGCCCAGCGTTCCCTCCGGGGTTCGCTCCTGCCCCAGACATTGCCGCCCATGAAGACGCCTCTCGCCACCCTTTCCGCAGCCTCGGCCACGCCGCTGGCCGTGGCCAACGCCACCGCCGCCGTGCAGGGCGGCGCCAGCCCGTCGGTACGCGATGCGACCGCGGCCGACATCCCCGCCATCCAGGCCATCTACGCGCACCACGTGCGCCATGGCCGCGCCTCCTTCGAGGAGGTCGAACCGGGTGTGGACGACATGCGCCTGCGCCACGCCGAGGTCAGGCGCCAGGGCCTGCCCTACCTGGTGGCCGAGCGCGGCGGCCAGGTGCTCGGCTATGCCTATGCCTCGGCCTACCGCACGCGCAGCGCCTACCGCTTTGCCATCGAGGACTCGGTCTATATCGACGAACGCCATCGCGGCCAGGGCCTTGGCCTGGCGTTGCTGGCGGCGCTGGTGTCGCGCTGCGAGAACGGCCCGTGGCGGCAGATGGTGGCGGTGGTGGCCTGCACCGCCAGCGGCGAGGGCGCCGGCTCGCTGGCCCTGCACGAGCGCTTGGGCTTCCGCACCATCGGGCGCTTGCAGGCGGTGGGGTTCAAGCACGGGCAGTGGATCGATACCGTGCTGATGCAGCGCGCGCTGGGCGACGGCGACGAGAGCCTGCCGGCCGGGCACGCCGCCAGGCTGTAGCGCCTGGCGCGCGGCGCCAACGCCGCGAATCATATCGGAGAATAAAAAATGGCCGCTTGAAAGCGGCCAGATTATTTATCCCCTGAATGCCCGGGTTCCGGGCCGGTGCCATACGGCCCCGGAGCACCAGCCCGGAACTCAAGCAACCTTGCTCCGGGCGGCGGCGCCAACGCACCGACGCCCGGATGCCCGCCCGCCGCGAACCCGTTGCAGCGGGCGGCGAGCCGGTTCAGCCCATCAGGTCCGACAGCGCCAGGGCCACCACCTTGGTGGCGCGGTTCAGGTCGTTCAGGCGCAGGTTCTCGTCCGAATTGTGGCCGCGGGCTTCCATCAGCGTGCGCGGGCCGGCGCCGTACAGCACGGTGGGAATGCCGCGTGCGGTGTAGTGGCGCGCATCGGTGTAGAGCGGCACGCCTTGCACGGGGATCTCCACGCCGAACACTTCCTCGGCGCGGCTCTTGAGCGCGTCGATCAGTTTCTCCACGCCCGGCAGCTCGGACAGCGGCTCGGCCAGGATGATGCGCTCGACCTTCGCTTCGATGCCCGGGCGCTGCGCGGCGGCCTTCTCGACCACGGCGCGGATCTCGCCTTCGGCATCGAAGCCGATTTCCTCGGGGATCATGCGGCGGTCGACACGGAAGGTCACCAGGTCAGGCACCACGTTGGTATTGATGCCGCCCTTGATCAGGCCGACGTTCAGCGTGGCGGTATCGATGCCCGGCGTCTTCGACTTGCGTGTGGCCAGTTCGGCGCGCAGGCCGTAGATGGACTGCAGGATATGGGTGGCGGCCTCGATGGCGTCCACGCCGGTATGCGGCATGGCGGCGTGGCCCTGCTTGCCCTTGACCGTCACTTCCACGTGCAGGCAACCGTTGTGGGCCGAGGTGATGCCGTAGGAGAAGCCCGCCGAGATGGCGTAGTCGGGCTTGCTCAGGCCCTGGTCGAGCAGGAACTTGGGACCGATGTCGCCGCCGGTTTCCTCGTCGTAGGTGAACTGCAGCTCGACCGTGCCATTGAGCTTTGCGCCCTGCTTCTCGGCTTCCATCAGCGCCAGCACCGCGTAGGTGTAGGTGGCGAAGTCGGACTTGGACACGGCCACGCCGCGGCCGTACATGACCGGGCCGTGCTCGCTGTCGCCGATCTCGGCGCCGTACGGGTCCTTGGTCCAGCCCAGGCCCGGGGGCACCACGTCGCCGTGCGCGTTCATGGCGATGGTGGGGCCGCCGCTGCCGAAGGTCTTGCGCACGACCAGGTTGGTGGCGCTGATCATGCCGGCGGCCTTGACCAGTTCGTCGGGCACCTTGTGTGCCTCGACCTGGAAGCCCAGCCCTTCGAGCAGGACCTTGGCGCGGCTGCCGTGCGCGTCGCAGTCACCGGGCGGATTGTCGGAGGGCACCTTGACCAGCTCGGCCAGGAAGGACTCCTGCGCGGGGCGCTGCGTGTCGATGTAGGTGGTGAGCGTGGTCTGCAGCGGGCTTACGTTGTCTCGTGCGGTCATATCCTGTCTCGGCGGTTTTCGGTTTTCGGTATAGCGGTATTGCGGGAATGTGGTTGCTGCCGCGCTCTTATCGCTGCGGCGCGGAATGCTTGTCGAAGTGCTCGACGAAATCGGTGAACACCGCGGCCGCGCTGGCGGCATCCCCGGCGGTCATGATCTCGGTGGGGTGGTGGCTGATGCCGCCGTTGCCGCAGCGCACGAACAGCATGGCCACGTCGGCGATGGCGGCGATCGCCATGGCGTCATGGCCGGCGCCGGACGGCAGGTGCCGCACCGGCAGGCCCTGGCGGGCGATGGCATCGGCCCACTGGCGTTGCAGCCACGGCGCGCACGGCACGCTGACGGCCTCGTGGGTCTTGCGGATCTGCACGCGCACGTTGCGGCGCGCGCACACGCGCTCGATCTCGGCCAGCACGTCGTTCACCGCGGCCTGGCGCACGGCGTCCTCGCCGGCGCGGATGTCGATGGAGAACACCGCGCGTCCCGGCACCACGTTGGCGGCGCCGTTGGGTACGTTGAACTGCCCCACGGTGCCGACCAGGCCGGCCATGCCGCCGCAGCGGCGCTCGATGAACAGGCCGATCTCGGCACCGGCCATGGCCGCGTCGCGGCGCATGTCCATGGGCACCGTGCCGGCGTGGCCGGCCAGGCCTTCGAGCTCGATGATGAAGCGCGTGGCGCCCGAGATCGCCGTCACCACGCCCAGTGCCAGCCCATCGTTGAGCAGCACCGGGCCTTGCTCGATATGCACTTCCACGAACGCCAGCACCTTGTCGCGCGGGTGCGCGGCGGCATCCAGCCCGGCGGGGTCGAAGCCGGCCGCGCGCATCACGTCGCGCATGGTCTGGCCAGCGTCGTCCACGTTGTCCAGCACCTTGGTGTCGAAGGTGCCGGCGATGGCGCGGCTGCCCAGCAGCGTGGCCTTGAAGCGCACGCCCTCTTCTTCCGCGAAGCCCACCACCTCGATGGCGAAGGGGAAGCGCTTGCCCTGGCGGTTCCATTCGGCCACGCAGGCGACCGGCAGGATCACGCCGAGGTTGCCGTCGTAGCGGCCGCCGTCGCGCACGGTGTCGAAGTGCGAGCCGGTGAGCAACGCCGGCGCATCCGGGCTGGTGCCCTCGTAGCGGCCGATCACGTTGCCGGCGGCATCGCGGCGCACCGTCATGCCGGCCTCGCGCATCCACGTGGCCAGCTGCGCCGCGGCGCCGTGATGGGCCTCGGTCAGGTAGGTGCGGGTGAGCATGCCGGGCTGCTCGGTGTGGACGGCCAGGTCGTCGGCCCAGGCCATGATGCGCGCGCCGGTATCGGGGGCGGGCGAGAGGGATGCTGCCATGCGTGTCTCCTGCTGGAAGTGCGTGCGCGGATGCGAAGGCGCCGTCTCAAGCAAGCACCGCGCCAGCGCTGCCATGGGGCAGGCCGGGCCGGGGTGCCGGGCGCCGCGACTCTCGTCGAGAGAGCTCTATTCTGTGCGATTCATCTTAGCACAGTGAATTCAAAAATTGCATACAAAAATGATATGCACTATATTGACCGGCACGTTCCAACAATTCGCTGCGGACAATCTGTCCCGGACAGCGAACTGCGTGGATTCCGCTCCAACAGGAGGGCCCATCCGCGAGCGCCGCCGCCTTCACCCGGCGCGGCGCACGGCACGCCAGGCCGGCCGCGCAGCAATGCAGCGCAGCGGCAGCCGGCATTCCTGCAGCCTTTGACAGGTCGCGCCAGCCAGGCATGGACGCGACCGCATGGAGACAACGATGCACCCAGCAGTCCAGCAGGGAGCCGCTTCCGGCCGCCCCCAGTCCGCTCCGCAATCCCCTTTCGCCCGTTTCGTTCGCTCGCTGTTCGGCCAGGTCCTGATCGCCCTGCTGCTCGGCACGCTGCTCGGCCTGTTCTTCCCTGAGTTCGCCGCCAGGCTCAAGCCGCTTGGCGATGCCTTCATCAAGCTGATCAAGATGCTGATCGGCCCCATCGTGTTCTGCGTGGTGGTGGCGGGCATCTGCGGCGCCGGCGAACTGAAGAAGGTAGGCCGGGTCGGCCTCAAGGCGGTGCTCTACTTCGAGGTGGTCACCACCATCGCGCTGGCGCTGGGCATCGCGCTGGCCTACCTGTTCCATCCCGGCACCGGCATGAACGTGAACCCGGCCTCGCTCGACGCCTCGGCGATGGCGGCCTACGTGGACACCGCCGACAAGATCAAGAGCGCCGGCACGGTGGACTTCCTGCTCAAGCTGATTCCCAACACGGTGATGGGAGCCTTCGCCAACGGCGACGTGCTGCAGGTGCTGCTGGTCTCGATCCTGTTCGGCTGCGCGCTGTCGCTGGTGGGCGAGCGCGGCCGCCCGCTGGTGGGCATCATCGATACGTTCTCGCACACGCTGTTCAAGAT